>NZ_JARAWX010000040.1:0-54201 GCF_033793585.1 Streptomyces sp. MI02-7b
GTAGGTGAGGGAGGCCGCGATGAGGACCAGCGCCAGATAGTTGACGAGTCGGCGCAGCAGATAACGGCCCACGAGTCACACACTCTCACTCAGTTCGACATAATGAAGAAAATTAAACGTTACGTTTAAGCCGGCTCTGGCATAGTGGTGCAACGCGGCCGAAACATTTGGGACGCATCCGTCGCCGCAGGTCGTGCGAGTGGGGTGCGCGGCCCTTGCGGGTTGAGTGGGACTTTCGCAATGGAATTACACCCGCGTCAATGAAGGCCGGTTCGTCGTGATCGATCCTTTATTTTCTTGATCGAAACTTAACCCGACGATCGGGAAACCCCTTATTGGCAGAAGCGGACCGAGGGATAACCCTTCATCGCCGCGACGGGCCGGGGCGGTCCGGTGAGCCGCAGTGCACAATGTCCCACTTTGCGGTCTGATGGGGGCTCAGGTGTCCTGTGTGGCGTAGAGCTCCCGGAGGAGGCATCCGATGCGACGGAGCGCGGCGGGTTGGGCCATCGGTGCGACGGCCCTCGCCCTGGCGGCGACGGCGACGGCCTGCGGGGGCGGCGGGGGCGGCGGCGCGGGTGGCGAGCCGGACGCCAAGGGTGTGCTCAGCGCCTCGTGGACCGACCCGCAGAACCCGCCGGAGCCCGCCAACACCAACGAGGTGCAGGGCGGCAAGGTGCTCGACATGATCTTCCGCGGCCTGAAGCGATACAACCCCAGGACCGGGGCCGCGGAGAACGTCGTCGCCGACTCGATCTCGACCACGGACTCCCGGACCTTCGAGGTCAGGCTCAAGGACGGCTGGACGTTCAGCAACGGCGAGAAGGTCACCTCCGACTCGTTCATCAACGCCTGGAACTACGCGGCCCTGGTGACGAACAAGCAGATCAACGCTCCCTTCTTCACGTACATCGACGGTTTCGAGAAGGTCCACCCGGCCAGTGGCGCCCCGGCGGTCACGACGATGTCCGGCCTGGTGCGCAAGGACGCCCTGAACTTCACCGTCAAGCTCAACCAGAAGTTCTCCACCTGGCCCGACACCCTCGGCTACAACGCCTTCATGCCGCTGCCGAGGGCCTTCTTCACCGACCACGCGGCCTGGCTGAAGAAGCCCGTCGGCGACGGACCGTACCAGGTCGAGTCCTACACCCGGGGCCAGGTCATGAAGTTGCGCAAGTGGAACGGGTACAAGGGCGCGGACGCGGCGGTCAACGGCGGTGTGGACCTGAAGGTCTACACCGACAGCAACACCGCCTACACCGATCTGCAGGCCGGCAACCTCGACCTGGTCGACGACGTCCCCGCCCAGCAGTTGAGGAACGTCCGGTCCGACCTCGGCGACCGCTACCTCAACACCCCGGCCGGCATCATCCAGACCCTCGCCTTCCCGCTGTACGACAAGGCCTGGTCCGGCCCGGACTCCGCGAAGCTCCGCCAGGGCATCTCGATGGCGATCAACCGCGACCAGATCACCCAGCAGATCTTCCAGAAGACCCGCACCCCCGCCAAGGACTGGACCTCACCGGTGCTCGGCGCGCAGGGCGGCTTCGACGACACCATCTGCGGTGACGTCTGCAGTTACGACCCCGCCCGGGCCAAGAAGCTGATCAAGGAAGCCGGTGGCATCCCCGGCGGCACCATGAGGATCACCTACAACGCCGACAGCGGCTCCCACAAGGACTGGGTCGACGCCGTCTGCAACAGCATCAACAACGTCCTGGGCAATGACAAGTCCTGCGTCGGCAACCCCGTCGGCACCTTCCCCGACTTCCGCAACCAGATCGTCAACAAGCAGTTGAAGGGCCCCTTCCGGGCCGGCTGGCAGATGGACTACCCGCTGATCCAGAACTTCCTGCAGCCGCTGTACTACACCGGCGCCTCGTCCAACGACTCGCACTTCAGCAACCCGCAGTTCGACAAGCTGGTCGACCGGGCCAACGCCGAGACCGACCTCGCCAAGGCCGTCGAGACCTTCAAGGAGGCCGAGCGGATTCTGCCGCAGCAGGTGCCGGCCATCGCGCTGTGGTACCAGAACGGCAGCGCCGGCTGGTCGGACCGGCTGTCGAACGTGGCCCTCAATCCGTTCAGCGTGCCGGTCTACAACCAGATCAAGGTCGGTTGACGCCTCGTGGGACGCTACGTCGTCCGCCGGCTGCTGCAGATGATCCCGGTGTTCATCGGCACCACCGTGCTGATCTTCTTTATGGTGTACGCGCTCGGCGACCCGGTGCAGGCCAAGTGCGGGGACCGCGCGTGCGACCCCGCCACGGCCGCGCAGATCCGTCACGACCTCTACCTGGACCACCCCCTGTGGCAGCAGTACCTGCACTACATGGGGCAGATCTTCCAGGGCGACTTCGGCACGGCCTACAACGGCCAGGCGGTCACCGAGCTGATGGGGAGCGCCTTCCCCGTGACCCTGCGCCTGACGATCATCGCGATCGTCTTCGAGATCGCCATCGGCATCAGCCTCGGGGTGCTCACCGGGCTGCGCCGCGGCCGCCCCGTCGACACCGCGGCGCTGCTCGCCACGCTGATCGTCATCTCGGTCCCGACGTTCGTCTCCGGGTACGTGCTGCAGTACCTGCTCGGCGTCAAGTGGAACCTGATCGCGCCCTCGGTCTCCTCCGAGGCGCCCTTCGGGGAGCTGGTCATCCCGGGTCTGGTCCTGGCGCTGACCTCGCTGGCGTACGTCACCCGGCTCACCCGCACCTCCGTCGTGGAGAACGCCCGCGCCGACTACGTGCGCACCGCCACCGCCAAGGGACTGCCGCGCCGCCGGGTGGTCACCCGCCATCTGCTGCGCAACTCGCTCATCCCGGTCGTCACCTTCATCGGCACGGACATCGGGGCGCTGATGGGCGGCGCCATCGTCACCGAGCGCATCTTCAACATCCGCGGCGTCGGCTTCCAGCTCTACCAGGGCATCCTGCGGCTGGACTCGGCCACCGTCGTCGGCTTCGTGACGATCCTGGTCATCGTCTTCCTCGTGGCGAACCTCCTCGTCGACCTCCTGTACGCGGTGCTCGACCCGAGGATCCGCTATGCGTGAGCCGGACGGCGGCGACCCGGAGCGAACCGGCAGCACCTCCCGCCCGAGCCGAGGAACCACCATGCCCGAACCCCGCAACCACCCCGACGAAGCCATGGAACCGGCCGGCGGCACCGGCGCCGCCATGGAACTCGGGCAGGACGAGGCGCGCAGCCTGGAAGAGCCTCCCGCCGGGCACCCGGGCGGGCCCGGGCCGTCCGCAGCGGACAAGCCGCGCAGCCTGTGGTCGGACGCGTGGCGGGACCTGCGGCGCAATCCGGTCTTCCTGCTCTCCGCGCTCGTCATCGTCTTCCTCGTCGTCATCGCGATCCGGCCGCAGCTGATCGCCGACGGCAATCCGCTCAGCTGCGACCTCGCCAACTCCCAGAAGGGATCGTCGCCCGGCCACCCCTTCGGTTTCGACAACCAGGGCTGCGACGTCTACACCCGGGTCGTGTACGGCGCCCGCGCCTCGGTCACCGTCGGCATCTGCGCCACCGTCGGCGCCGCGCTGCTCGGCAGCCTCCTGGGGGGCCTGGCGGGCTTCTTCGGCCGGTGGCCGGACGCGGTGCTGTCGCGGGTCAGCGACATCTTCTTCGGCATTCCCATCGTGCTGGGCGGCCTGGTCTTCCTGTCGGTGATCACCAACTCCACGGTCTGGCCGGTGGTCGGGTTCATCGTGCTGCTGGGCTGGCCGCAGATCGGCCGTATCGCGCGCGGCGCGGTCATCACCGCCAAGCACAACGACTACGTGCAGGCGGCCCGGGCGCTGGGCGCCGGCAACGGGCGCATCCTGCTGCGGCACATCGCGCCCAACGCGGTGGCGCCGGTCATCGTCGTCGCGACCATCGCGCTCGGCACGTACATCGCGCTGGAGGCCACCTTGTCCTACCTCGGCGTCGGCCTGAAGCCGCCCACGGTGTCCTGGGGCATCGACATCTCCCAGGCCTCCACCCAGATCCGCAACGCCCCGCACATGCTGCTGTGGCCGGCCGGCGCGCTGAGCGTGACGGTGCTGGCCTTCATCATGCTCGGCGACGCGGTCCGCGACGCCCTCGACCCCAAGCTGCGCTGATGGACGGAGGCGTGATGGCCGGCCCGGTCAAGGAGCAGTCCCCGGCGGACGACGGGGCTGCGCTGCTCGACGTCCGCGACCTGCACGTGGAGTTCCGCACCCGGGACGGCGTCGCCAAGGCCGTCAACGGCGTCAGCTACTCCGTGCGGTCCCACCAGACGCTCGCGGTGCTCGGCGAGTCCGGCAGCGGCAAGTCGGTGACCGCGCAGGCGGTGATGGGCATCCTGGACTCGCCGCCCGGCTACGTCACCCGCGGCGAGATCCTCTTCCAGGGCCGGGACCTGCTGACGATGAGCGGCGAGGAGCGCCGCAAGGTCCGCGGCGCCCGGATGGCGATGATCTTCCAGGACGCGCTGTCCGCGCTCAACCCCGTGCTGACGGTGGGCGACCAGCTGGGCGAGATGTTCCGGGTGCACCAGGGGATGTCCCGCAAGGCGGCCAAGGCCAAGGCGGTCGAGCTGATGGACCGGGTCCGCATCCCGGCGGCGAAGGAACGCGTGGGCCAGTACCCGCACCAGTTCTCCGGCGGCATGCGGCAGCGCGTCATGATCGCCATGGCGCTCGCCCTCGAACCCGAGCTGATCATCGCGGACGAGCCGACCACCGCCCTGGACGTCACCGTCCAGGCCCAGGTCATGGAGCTGCTGGCGGAGCTCCAGCGCGAGTACGGGATGGGCCTGATCCTCATCACCCACGACCTCGGCGTGGTCGCCGACGTCGCCGACCACATCGCCGTCATGTACGCCGGGCGCATCGTGGAGTCCGCCCCCGTCCACGAGATCTACCGGCGCCCCGCCCACCCGTACACCAAGGGCCTGCTGGCGTCGATCCCGCGCCTGGACCACAAGGGCCGGGAGCTCTACGCGATCAAGGGCCTGCCACCCAACCTGCTGCGCATCCCGCCCGGTTGCGCCTTCCACCCCCGCTGCCCGATGGCCCGCGAGGTGTGCCGCACGGACGAACCCGAGCTGTACCGGGTGAGCGCCACCCGTGGCAGCGCCTGCCACTTCTGGAGGGAGTGCCTCGGTGAGCACGAGCACTGAACCGGTTCTCCAGGTGCGGGGGCTGGTCAAGCACTTCCCGCTGACCCAGGGCATCGTGTTCAAGAAGCAGGTGGGAGCCGTCAAGGCCGTCGACGGCGTCGACTTCGACCTCCGCAAGGGCGAGACCCTGGGCATCGTGGGGGAGTCCGGCTGCGGCAAGTCCACCGTCGCCCGGCTGCTGGTCAATCTGGAGCAGGCCACCGCGGGCCGCATCCTCTACAAGGGCGAGGACATCACCCGGCTGTCCGGGCGCGCCCTCAAAGCGGTGCGCCGGAACATCCAGATGGTCTTCCAGGACCCGTACACCTCGCTCAACCCGCGCATGACGGTCGGCGACATCATCGGCGAGCCCTTCGACATCCATCCCGAGGTCGCCCCCAAGAGCGACCGCCGGCGCAGGGTGCAGGAGCTGCTGGACGTCGTCGGTCTCAACCCGGAGTACATCAACCGGTACCCGCACCAGTTCTCCGGCGGCCAGCGGCAGCGCATCGGCATCGCCCGCGGCCTGGCCCTGCGCCCGGAGGTCATCGTCGCCGACGAACCGGTCTCGGCGCTGGACGTCTCGGTCCAGGCTCAGGTCGTCAACCTGATGGAGCGGCTGCAGGACGAGTTCGAGCTGTCCTACCTCTTCATCGCGCACGACCTGTCCATCGTCCGGCACATCTCCGACCGCGTCGCGGTGATGTACCTCGGGCGGATCGTGGAGACCGGCGACGACACCGAGATCTACGAGCACCCCACCCACCCCTACACCCAGGCCCTGCTGTCGGCGGTGCCGGTACCCGACCCGGAGGCCCGCGAGCACCGCGAGCGCATCCTGCTGTCCGGCGACGTCCCCTCCCCGGCCGACCCGCCCTCCGGATGCCGCTTCCGCACCCGCTGCTGGAAGGCGCAGGAACGCTGCGCCCTGGAGGTCCCCGAACTCGCCGTCCCCGCCGTCTTCCGCGGCCTGGAGTCCCCCGCGGCGCATGCGAGCGCCTGCCATTTCGCGGAGGAGAAGACCGTGGTGCCCGCGGATCCCGCGGGCGACTGAGCCGAGGGGCTGAGGCCCCGGAGGTGAACCGGGCCTCCAGGACTGTACGGCCCGCGCCCCGGTGCTGCCGGGGTGCGGGGCGCGGGCCGTGTTTCCGACGGAGACGTGTGCCGAGCCCGGGTCAAGGGGTCCTGTCGGCTGACGTCTCCTCGATCGCGGCGAGCGCGGGGTCGAGGACGATGTCCTCTGCCCGTGCCGCGACCGTCGGTTCCTCGGGGAAGTGGCACGCACTCAGGTGCCCCTCCCGGTTCCCCTCGACGCGGACCAGCGGCGGCTCCTCGGCGGCGCACTTGGCCTGGGCCTTCCAGCAGCGGGTACGGAACCGGCAGCCGGACGGCGGGTCTATCGGGCTGGGCACGTCCCCGGCGAGGCGGATCCGCTCCCGCCTGCCGACGCTGTCCGGATCGGCCTCCGGGACCGCGGACAGCAGCGCGTGCGTGTAGGGGTGACGCGGCCGGGAGTAGAGCGTCTCCCGGTCGGCGACCTCGACGATCTTCCCGAGGTACATCACGGCCACCCGCTCGGAGAAGTGCCGTACCACGGCGAGGTCGTGGGCGATGAACAGGAAGGCGAGACCGAACTCACGCTGCAGATCCTGAAGCAGGTTGACCACCTGCGCCTGGATCGACACGTCGAGTGCGGAGACCGGTTCGTCCGCGACGATCATCTTCGGTCGCAGGGCGAGCGCGCGGGCGATGCCGATCCGCTGCCGCTGGCCGCCGGAGAACTCGTTGGGGTAGCGGTTGTAGTGCTCCGGGTTGAGACCGACGATCTCCAGAAGTTCCTGAGCGCGCTTCTTGCGGCCCTGCGGCGGGTTGACGCCGTTGAGCTTCATCGGGGTCTCGATGATGGTGCCGACGGTGTGCCGCGGGTTCAGCGAGGCGTACGGGTCCTGGAAGATCATCTGGAGGTGCCGGCGCGCCTGCCGCATCCTGCCGACGGGCTTGTGGGTGATGTCCTCGCCATCGAACATGATGGTGCCCGCGGTGGGTTCCAGCAGCCGGGTGACCAGGCGTCCCGTCGTCGACTTGCCGCAGCCGGACTCGCCGACCAGGCCGAGTGATTCACCGGCCCCGACCGAGAGGTCGATCCCGTCGACGGCGCGCACGGCACCGATCTGCCTCTGGAAGACGATGCCCTGCCGGATGGGGAAGTGCATCCGCAGCCCGCGTACTTCGAGCAGGCTCTCGCCGGCCGGCTGCTGTGCGGCGGGGGCCGCCTGCTGCCCGGGGACGGGCTGGGTGGTGCTCACTGCATGCTCCTTTCGTCCGCCGCGGTCACTTCGCGGCGCCGGCGGTCCCGGCTCCGCGGCTCCGCGGCGTGCTCCCCGCGGTGAGATGGCAGGCGGCGATGTGCTTCGGGGTGCCGGGGACCGGCAGCAGTTCGGGCCGTTCCGCCGTGCAGCGCCCGCCCGCCACCTGGTCCCTGGACGCGCAGCGCGGGTGGAAGGCGCAACCGCCAGGGAGGTTGATCAGACTGGGCGGGGCGCCCGGGATGGGGTTCAGGCGGTGGCCGACGTCGCCGCTCAGGTGCGGCATCGACTGGAGCAGCCCCCAGGTGTAGGGGTGCTCGGGCTGCCGCAGCACATCGCGTACGGTGCCGTACTCGATCCGGCGGCCGCCGTACATGACCAGGATGTCGTCGGCGATCTCGGCGACCACGCCCAGGTCGTGGGTGATGAGGATGACCGCGGAACCGAACTCCTGCTGCAGATCACGGATCAGGTCCAGGATCTGTGCCTGGACGGTCACGTCCAGCGCGGTGGTGGGCTCATCGGCGATCAGCAGTGCGGGGTCGCAGACCAGGGACATGGCGATCATCGCGCGCTGCCGCATGCCACCGGAGAACTGGTGCGGGTAGTCCCTGGCCCGGCGCTCCGGTTGGGGGATGCCGACCCGCTTGAGCATCTCCACGGCGCGTTCCCGGGCCTCCTTCCTGGAGGCCCGGTGGTGCACGCGGTACGCCTCGGCGATCTGCGCGCCGACGGTGTAGAAGGGATGCAGCGCCGAGAGCGGATCCTGGAAGATCATGGAGACCTTGTCGCCGCGCAGCGTGCGCATCTGCGACTCGGACAGGGCGACGAGTTCCTCGCCGTCCAGCCAGACCTCGCCGGAGACCATGGCACGGGAGTTCTTGTGCAGCCCCAGCAGGGCCAGCGAGGTCACCGACTTGCCCGAGCCGGATTCGCCGACGATGCCGAGGGTCTTTCCCTTCTCCAGGGCGAAGGACACCCCGTCCACTGACTTGACGATGCCGTCCTCGGTCGGGAAGTGCACGCGCAGGTCCCGGACCTGGAGGAAGGAGGACGAGGGTGCGAGGTCCGCGGTGTGCGGCGAGGTTTCGAGGGCCACGGTGCTTCCTTGCTCAGGCGAGGCGGACGCGGGGGTCGATGACGCCGTAGACCATGTCGACCACGACGTTGGCGAGGACGATGAAGGTGGCGGCGAAGAGGGTGGTGCCGAGGATGACCGGCAGATCCGAGTTGGTCACCGAGTCGACCGCCAGTTTGCCGATGCCGTTGATGCCGAAGACCGACTCGGTGATGACCGCGGATCCACCGATCAGCGAGCCGAAGTCCATGCCGAAGATGGTCACGATCGGGGTGATCGCGGCGCGCAGCCCGTGCTTGACGACGACTGTCCCTGCCGGGACGCCCTTGGCCCGGGCGGTGCGGATGTAGTCCTCGGCGAACACCTCCAGCATGGAGGAGCGGGTCAGCCGCGTGTACAGGGCGAGATAGAGGATGACCAGGGTCGCCCAGGGAAGGATGAGTCCCTGGAACCAGGAGGCCGGATCCTGGGTCAGCGGGGTGTAGCCGGGGGCCGGCAGCAGCTGCCACTTGTCGACGAACACCCACATCAGCAGCAGTCCGACGAAGTAGATCTGCAGCGACACACCGAACAGGGCGAAGCCGACCGCCACCTTGTCGGCGGCCTTGCCCTTGCGCACCGCGGCCAGCACGCCGAGGCCGATGCCCAGGACGAGGAAGACCACCGCGGAGCCGAGGCCGAGCGAGAGGTCCGCCGGGAACGCGTCCAGCAAGGTGGTGAGGACGGGCGTGTCGGTCTGGAAGGAGATCCCCAGGCAGGGCGCGGCGCAGTGGACGAGCACGCTCTGGTCGCCGTAGTCGCGGCCGGCGAAGAGCCCCTTGAAGAAGTTCCAGTACTGCTCGCTCAGACCCTGGTCCAGGCCCAGTGAGTGCTTGATCTCCGCCAGACGGGAGGGGGAGCAGGTCTTTCCGCAGGCCAGGAGCGCGGGGTCGGAGGGCAGCGCGAAGAAGATGAAGAAGGTGATCAGGCTGATCACCACGAGGATGACGGCCGCCGCCAGCAGACGTCTGATCAGATAACGGAACATGTGGTGCTGGGACCTGGCGAGGAGCCCGGTCCGCCTCCCTCTCGCTGTGGACCTGCGCGGTGGTGGTTGCGCGTGGGTGACGATGGTGGGGGGAGCCTGCCCGGCCTGCGGCGGATGGCCGCCGGCCGGGCGCGATCACGGGTGGATCACTTCCTGACGTAGACGTGCACCAGGCTCGGCTCGGCGAGGATGGTGTCGGGGATGACACCGCCCACCTTGGAACCGGACATCTCGCTGAAGTTCATGTACATCAGCGGCACCACCGAGGCGTCCTTCACGATCTGCTCGTCCAGGGCGCCGTAGCCGGCGTTGCGCTCGGCGATGTCGGTCATCTTCGCGAGCCTGTCGATCTGCGCGTTGACCTTGGGGTCGTCGAGGTAGGAGATGTCCTGGTTGGACAGCGGCAGCTTCTTGATCTGCCGGCCGTCGAAGAGGACGGGGAGCACGGTGGAGGCGTTCGGCCAGTCCGCGATCCAGTCCATCCAGGCCATGTCGTACTGGTTCTTGGTGTTGTCCAGGGTGCTGAAGTAGTTGGCGGCGTCGAGCGGCGTGACGTTCACCTTGATGCCGATCCGGCCCAGCGAGCTCTTGATCGCGTCGGCGAAGTGCTCCTGCGTGGTGGTGTTCTCCACGGCCAACGACATGGTCGGCGTGGGGTTCCCGGCCTGCGCCATCAGCGCCTTGGCCTTGGTGAGGTCACCGGCCGGGGTGCTGCTGTAGAGGCTGAACTTCTTGTAGCCGCCGATCCCGGGGCTCAGCATCGTGTCGGCGTAGTCGCCGTACGCCGCGCCGCCGAAGGCGCCACGGGCCGTGGTCTTGTCGATCGCGTACTCGATCGCCTGGCGGACTCGGAGGTCCTTGACCCGGTTGACGTTGATCGTCAGGTAGTTGATGCCCGGAGCGGCGATCTTGTAGTAACGCGACCTGACCGTGGGGTCGTTCGCGATCTGGGAGAGGTCGGAGCCGGCGATCGGCCACTGCTGGAGCGCGGTCTGGGCGGCACCGCTGTCGGACTTGAGCTGCTGATCGATGGCCGCCTCGTCCTGGCCGAACCTGACGTCCATCTCGTCGACGTTCTGCTGCCGGATCGGATCGGTGGTCTGCGACCAGTGCGGGTTCTTGACGAGGACGAGTTCCTTGTTCTTGGTGTACGACCTGATCATGTAGGGGCCGTCGGACCATATGTGGGTGTCGTAGGTCGCTCCCGTGTCCTTGGACTTGGGCACGGCCGACCACGCGGGCATCGCGGTGGTCTCGTTGAAGTCGGCCACCGGCGTGTTGAGGTGGAACACGATGGTGTACTTGTCCGGCGTGCTGATGGAGCTGAGCTCCTTGCCCTTGTACGGGCCCTTGTAGCCCGCGCCGCCGACCAGCCACTGGCTCGCGTAGGGCGGGCCGCCGTTGATGTCGGGCGAGAAGCCGCGCTCGACGCCGTACTTGACGTCCTGCGCGGTGACCTCGGTGCCGTCCTGGAACTGCACCCCGTGGCGCAGGTGGAAGGTCCACACCGTGGCCTTCTTGCTGGACGTTCCGGTGTCGGTGGCCAGGTCGCCGACCAGCTTCGGCGTGGTGCCGGTCTCGTCCCAGCCGGTGAGGCTGCGGACGATCTCCTGGTCCATGCTCGAACCCTCGGTCGTGTAGGTGCGCTGGGGGTCGAGGTGGTCGTAGTCCGCCTTGTTGAGAATGGTCAGCGTGCCGCCCTTCACCGGGCCGCTGCTGCTGTTGCCGCTGCCGCCGGAGGAACCGCCGCAGGCGGTGGCCCCCATGGCCAGCGCCATCGCGGTCGCCGTGAGGGCAGCCGTGCGCGTACGACGCATCATCGAGGAGTGCTCCTTTTGCTTGTCTGCCGTGCCTCGGCAGCTGCCGGGCGGGGCTGAGGGGCCCAGGCCGTACGGCGCGTCAGCCGCGGTTGGCGCGGGGGTCGAGGGCGTCCCGCACGCCGTCGCCGAGGAGGTTCAGCGCGAGTACGAGGATCAGAAGCAGGACTCCGGGGACGAAGAGGTACGCCGGATCCTGGAGGAAGAACTGCGAGGCGTCGGTGAGCAGGGAGCCCCAGTCGGGGTTGGGCGGGACGACACCGACGCCCAGGTAGGACAGCGCGGCCTCGGTGGTGATGTTCTGCGGGACCGCGAGGGCGAACGCGATCAGGATCGGCGCCCACAGGTTCGGCAGCAGTTGGCGGAAAAGGATGTGAGGCCATCCGGCGCCCATGATCCGCGCGGCGTCGACGAACTCCCGCTCGCGCATGGACAGGACCTGACCGCGCACGAGGCGGGCGGTGTAGGCCCACGCGAACGCCGCGATGTTCAGGACCAGGACCGCGAGCCGGAGGTTCTCGTTGGTGCCCCCATGACTGTCGGTCTGCAACGCGCTCTGGATCACCGGAGTGAGCGCGATGATGAACAGCAGCTGCGGGAACGCCAGCATCACGTCCATGACCCGGGACAGCAGGGTGTCGATCCAGCCGCCGAAGTAGCCGGCCGCCAGCCCCACCACGACGCCGACCACGGTCGACACCACGGCGGACACCAGGCCCACGAGGAGCGAGGTACGCAGGCCGTAGACGATCCGGGCGAACAGGTCGTAGCCCGTCCCCGGTTCGACGCCCAGCCAGTGCGCGAGACTGATGCCACCGAGAGCGCCGTACGGGTAGTTGCCGGTGTCCGGGTTGATCGCCTTGTTGTCAGGGGTGATCGGCCCCCAGCCGGTCACCGCGGTGAGCAGCGGTGCGAACAGTGCTATGAGGACGAACAGGACGGTGATCACCAGAGCGATCGTGGTGATCCTGTCCCGCTTGACGCGTTTCCAGGCCATCCGGGACGGGGAGCGGCCGGCGATGACCGGGTCGCCGGGGGGCGCTGGGCCCGCCATCGGTTCCGCCGGGTCGTCGGCCCGCTGCGCGGTGCCGCCGCCGGCCTCGACCGGCTGGGATCGGGCGCTCATCGTCGGGACATCCCGGATTCGATCCCGGTGCGTCGCGCGGAACGCCCGGCCGATTCGCCGGCGGCCTTTTCGCGTCCCCCGCCGGCCGGGGAAAGACCGGCCGGGGGCGGTGGCCAGGTCGCGCCTCTGGTTGAACTCGTCATTCGGATCTGCCCTTGGGTGAAAAGACGATGTGACGGGGGTTGCCAATGGCTTAAGGGTCTGCGGACTTGGCGCAACGCTAAGCGAGATCGTCAAGGGAGGTCAGAGGGGGAAGATGCTTTTTTATCGTTGTTTGTAAAGGTTGATGGCAGTGCAACGCATCTTTGGGCGCAGCTTGAACTGACAAGGGGTGGAAGCTGTACATTCCGGACATTGCCGCCGTGAAGTGCGGGGGATTTCATCCTTTTACGGCAGCCTTACAGCAGGTCGGCGGCGGAGATGCGTCCCGCGGGGACCGTTCGGAAAAGAGGTCCGGGGGCTGTCGTGCTCGGCGTGGGCATGGCGATCTAGCGCATCGACGAGTTCGGTGGTGGCGGTGAATGTCCGTGACCCGTCGGTGCAAGGCGTGAATACGCCGCCCGCCCGAGCGGCCCGGAGGCCGGGAATCGCGCACCCGATTGTCGCGCACCTGATCGTTCCGCCCCCTTATTTCTGCTGATCGGCGTGATCTCGCGCCAGACACCTGCCCTGTTCCGCGGGCGATCGTGAAGAAGGTGGCGGCAAGGTCTTTTACGTGCGGGCAACTTCACCGACGCATCCGCGATATACGGGCGCGCCAGGCTGTTGGGCGTACGGCCGTGCGGGTGCCGTCCGCCGGCCGGGGTGGCCTCGCGCCGCCCCGGCCGGCCACCGCCGGACCCCGCGTTGAACGCGGGGCGGTCGCGCCACGTATCCCCTCCGAACGCAAGGACACTGCTGCCGGAGGGGCCTGGGAGGTGGCCATGCGGCAGACGTATCGGCTCGGAGGCGTGATCTGTGCTGCCCTGGCGGCGGCCGAGGCCGTCTGGGTGGCGCAGGACCTCACCCAGTTCCGGGCGGAGGGCGCCCTCAGGGTGTGGACCGGGCTCGGAATGCCGGTCGGCGGGGCGCCGCTGGTCACCTCCACCGTGGACCTGCTGCTGCTCGGGCTGTACGCGGCCGGCGCGGTGGCCGCCTTCCGGCCCGGTGGCGTGGGGGTCCTCGGGGCCGCCGCCGTGATCACCCTGGCGCTGCGCACTCCCGCGGCGCTTCTCCTGGCCCCCGCCTCCGGCGGCGTCCTGCGGGGCCTGCAGGGGCCGTTGCTGCTGACCGCGGGCGGGCAGGTGGCCGGGGCGCTCCTGCTGCTCCTGGTGGTACGCCGCAACGGCACGGACGCCCCCGCACCGCCCCGGCCCGCCGCGGGGGTGCTCGCGGGACTGCTGCTGCTGGTCGCCGCGGCGATCACGGGCATCTGGGAGTTCACCCGCGCCCACGGCGATCCGGCCGCCACGCCCCTGCCGCCGAGCTTCCTGTTCCGTACGGCCGTCGGCGGCTATCTCGTCAACTCGCAGCTGGGCGCGCCCTTCGACTGGCAGGCCTGGGCGAGCGCGGCCCTGGCCGCGGCCGCCGGGACGGCGGCGCTGGCGCGGGCGCCCTTCTCCCGGCCGCTGGGCATCTCGGTCGCGTGCCTGCTGGGTGCCGTCGCGGTCCCGGTGCTCGTCACCTTCCGGCTCCAGGCGCTGTCCGGCGCCGAGTTCGCGGCGGGCTTCTCGGCGGCCGCGGCCGTAGTGGCCGTGCTGCTGCTGATCCCCCGGCGGCCGGACCGGGACGGGGTGCCGGAGGGCGACCCGTTCGCGGACGCCGAGGTGGTGCCGGCCGCCGACAACCTCAGCATGCCGCTGTTCGACCAGACGGCCGTCCTGCCCGTCGTCGACGCCCACGGGCCGCCGCCCGGCATGCCGCCCGGGGAGGCCCGGGCGGCGTACCTGCGGGAACCCCCGTACAACTAGCCCGCGGTCCCGAGCCCCAGGGCCCGCTTGAGGAAGGCGACCTGGAGCAGCAGCAGGTTCTCCGCGACCTGCTCCTGCGGGGTCATGTGGGTCACGCCGGACAACGGCAGGACCTCGTGCGGGCGTCCGGCGGCCAGCAGGGCGGAGGACAGCCGCAGGGTGTGGGCGGCGACCACGTTGTCGTCCGCGAGGCCGTGGATGACCATCAGCGGCCGCACCCGCTCCGCCGGCGCGGACAGTCCGGCCTCGGTCACGAGGGAGTTGGCGGCGTACACCCCGGGCTGCCGTCCGGGGTCGCCGAGGTAGCGCTCGGTGTAATGGGTGTCGTACAGCCGCCAGTCGGTGACCGGCGCGCCGGCCACGCCCGCGTGGAAGACGTCGGGGCGGCGCAGCACCGCCAGCGCGGCGAGGTAACCGCCGTACGACCAGCCGCGGATGGCGACCCGGCCCAGGTCCAGCGGGTAGCGGGCGGCGAGCGCGTGCAGCGCGTCGACCTGGTCGTCGAGGGTGACCCCGGCGAAGTCGCCGGCGATCGCCTTCTCCCACGCGGGGGAGTGCCCGGGGGTGCCGCGGCCGTCCGCGACGACCACCGCGAAGCCCTGGTCGGCGAGCCACTGCGCCTGCAGGTAGGTGCGCTGGGCGTGCACCACCATCTGGCCGTGCGGGCCGCCGTAGGGGTCCATGAGCACGGGCAGCGGGCCGTCGCCGTCCCGGTGGCCGGAGGGCAGCAGGACCGCCGCGGGGATGTCCCGCTCGCCCGCGGTGGTGAGCACGGGGCGGGCGGTCAGCACGGGGGTCTCGGCGTACGAGGCGATCACGGCGACCTCCGCGCCGTCGCGCAGCACGCGCGTGGCGGCACCCGGCTGCTCCAGCGAGGCGGACGTCAGCACCGTGACGGCGCCCGAGCGCACCGCCGTGTGGACACCCGGCGTGCCGGTCAGCCGGACCGGGCCGCCGGGCCCGCCGTCCGCCCGGTACACATGGATCTCGCCGGTCTCCGGGTCCTTGGCCGCGGCCCCCGCCGAGGCGGTCAGCAAGAAGCCGTCCGCATCGCTGCCGAGCACCGAACGCACGTGCAACTCCGGTCCGGTGAAGGCCTGTTCACCGACGACCAGACACCGCGCGCCGCTCTCGTCGGTGATCCGGACCAGGCGCTCACCGCTCGCCCAGGCCGGCACTCCACCGAAAAGATCCAGCCAGATTTCATCGCGCTCCCGGTGCACCTCGCGGGTGCCGCCGGTGGCCGTGTCGACCGCCAGGTACACCTGCTCGCGCTGGTCCCGCGCCTGCACGAGCAGCAGCGGCGGGCCGGCCGCCGACCAGTGCACCCGCGCGAGGTAGGGATAGCGCTCCCGGTCCCACTCCACGGGCGTCGCCGCGCCGTCCAGGGTCAGCAGCACCAGCGTGACCTCGGCGTTCGGCGTTCCGGCGGCCGGGTAGGCGACCTCGGCGGGCTCCTGGCCGGGGTTGGCGGGGTCGGCGATCCACCACCGCCGCACCGGGCCCTCGTCCACCCGGGCGGCGAGCAGGGCGGCACCGTCCGGGGCCCACCAGTAGCCGCGGCTGCGGGACATCTCCTCGGCGGCGATGAATTCCGCCAACCCGTAGGTGACGCCGGGGCCCTCCGGCCCGGCGAGGGCGCGGTCCCCGCCGCCGTCCGCGTCCACCACGCGCAGCGCGCCGTCCGCCACATACGCAACCCGGCGGCCGTCCGGCGACGGGCGGGGGTCCGCCACCGGGCCCGGCACCGCGATCTCCCGGGCGGTGCCCGCGATCAGTTCCGCCGTGAACAGCCGCCCGGACAAGGCGAACGCGGCGCGTTCCATGGCGTCGTCCGTCGCGTACGCCACGATGCCCGCCGAACCCTCGCGGCTGCGTTCGCGTCGCGCCCGCTCCTGCGGTGACAGCTCCTCGTCCGCACCGGAGAGCAGCGCCGCCGGATCGGCCACGACCCGCTCGGCCGCGGCGCCGTCCGCGGACAGGTCCAGCACCCACAGCAGGTGCGAGCGGTCGGTGCCGGAACGGGAGCGCAGGAAGGCGATGCGCCCGCCGTCCGGCGAGACGGAGAAGGCGCGCGGGGCGCCGAGCGAGAACCGCTGCGTGCGGGCGTACTGCCGCGGGAAGGAGAGCGATTGCGTCATGAGGGCGAGTCTCCCACCGGGGACGGCCGCCGGGCCCGGCGCGCGCACCCGCGAGAACCGGCCATGCGCCCCCGCGTGCTCCCGTGCACCGAGCTATGCGGTGCACCACAAAGTTATGATCCATTGCCGAGAGTGGGTAACAACCGGTTGGCAACTGCTGTCGCGACCCTGAGGCCCTGGAGGTGAGCCGCTGTGGCACTCTCGATTTCGGCGGTGCTGCTGCTGCTGATCGTCGTGTTCCTGCTCGTCCGGAAGTCCGGGCTGAAGGCGGGGCATGCGGTGGTCTGCGTACTGCTCGGCTTCTATCTGGCGAGTTCGTCGATCGCCCCGACGATCAGGGACCTGACCAACAACGTCGCGGGCATGATCGGGGACTTCAAGTTCTGAGCCGTAGGCTCTTCCCATGACCGCGACGCCCGCCCGCCGACTGCTCCTCGTCCACGCACACCCCGACGACGAGTCGATCAACAATGGCGCCACCATGGCCAAGTACGCCGCCGAGGGGGCCCACGTGACGCTCGTGACGTGCACCCTGGGCGAGGAGGGCGAGGTGATCCCGCCGGAGCTGGCCCACCTGGCCGCCGACCGGGACGACACCCTCGGCACCCACCGGATCGGCGAACTGGCGGCCGCCATGAAGGAGCTGGGCGTCAGCGACCACCGGTTCCTGGGCGGCCCCGGCCGCTACCGCGACTCGGGGATGATGGGCGTCCCGCAGAACGAGCGGCCGGACTGCTTCTGGCAGGCCGACCTCGACCAGGCGGCCTCGTACCTCGTGGAGGTGATCCGCGAGACGCGGCCGCAGGTGCTCGTCACCTACGACCAGAACGGCGGCTACGGCCACCCCGACCACATCCAGGCGCACCGGGTCGCCACCCGCGCCGCGGGGCTGGCCGCCGAGCCGTCCTTCCGGCCCGACCTCGGCGCCCCGCACACGATCGCCAAGGTCTACTGGAACTGCCTGCCCCGGACAGAGGTCGAGGAGGGCTTCGCGCGGCTGCGCGCGGCCGGCAGGGACCACCTGTTCGAGGGCATCGCGACCGCCGACGACCTGCCGGGCGTCGTGGACGACTCCGAGGTGACCGCGCGCATCGACGCCGAGGCGCGCTACGGCGGGCTCAAGGCGGCTGCCATGCGGGCGCACAGCACGCAGATCGCGGTGGACGGACCGTTCTTCGCCCTCTCCAACGACCTCGGGCAGCCGCTCTTCGGCGCCGAGTGCTACCGCCTGGTCACGGGCGAGCCCGGGGTCGTCGACGGCCTCGAGGACGACCTGTTCGCGGGGGTGGGGGCATGAGGCTCCTCGGATACGCCGTGCTCGCCGTGCTGGGCGCCGTGGTGGCGGTCGCCGGGGGGCTGGTCCAGGCGGCCTGGTTCCCCGGTGGGCTGATCCTGGCGTTGGCCGGCTGCGCGGCCCTGTTCTGGGGCGGCGCCAAGCTGACCGGCGGGCGGGTGGGGGCTCTGGTGCCGGCGGCGGTCTGGCTGCTCACCGTGGTCTTCCTGAGCTCCGCGCGCCCGGAGGGTGACTTCCTGTTCGCCAATGGACTCAGCCCGTACATCTACTTGTTGGGCGGTGCCATGGCCGGCGTGATGTCGGCCACGCTCGCCCAACCCGGGCCTCCCGGCGGCGGATCACTTGCGGCACGATAGGCGCCACGTTCCGTCCGTTACGATGCGCGCGTTGACCGCTCACGAACTGCGCGTCGTCCGTTTTGGTGGATGACGTCGCATACGTCCCGTTGGTACGGGCGGTCTCCCCCCGGCGGCAGGCGACTCCTCGGCGGTGCCCAGTATGGTGGTGCGCGCCGCCGGGCCGCCCGCGGAAGGCCGTGACGGGTGGCGAAGCGAACCGGGAGAGCCTGCATTGAGTCGTGAAACTGACCGTCCGTCCCCCGGCCACCAGGGCCGAGGCGGAGCCGCGTATCCCTCGGGCACCCCGCCGTACGGGACCCGCCCGTTTCCGTCGCTGCATCCGCAGGAGGGCCCACGGGACGAGGCACCTGCCGACGGGGAGACCCCGGCCGCCCCGGCCGCGGGAGAGCCCAGGACCGAGACCACGCTGACCACGCGGATCCGGATCAACATCCCCGGGTCCCGGCCGATTCCGCCCGTCGTGGTCCGTACGACCGTCGACGGCGGCGCCGAGGGCGAGGCCCCCGCCTCCCCGGCCGCCGGCCCCGCCCCGGAACCGGCGCAGCCGGCCGCGGGATGGACCCCCGCCGGCGGCGGCAACGGTGCCACCGGCGCCGGGCAGGGCGAGCCGGTGCCCGCACCCGCCCCGGCCCCCGAGCCGGAGATCCCGGCGCAGGGCGGCGCGAAGCCGACCAGCGACTGGTTCGCCCCGCGCAAGGCCACTCCCGCGCCGCAGGCGCCCGAGGCGGCGCCGCCCGCCCCGGCACCCGCCCCCGGGCCGGCCCAGGACTTCGCCGCCCCGGAGATCACGCAGCCGATGCAACTCGGCGACCTCCCCTCGCGGCCCACCGGCCAGGAGCGCGGTCCCGGCCGTCCTGGTGGCCCCGGTCGTCCGGGTGGCCCCGGTGCCCCCGGCGGCGCGCCCCGTCCCGGCATCCCGTACCTCACCGACGGCCCCATGGGCCCGGGCGGGCCCGGTGCCCCCGGCTCCCGGCCGTTCCCCGGCCAGGCGGGTCCCGGCGGTCCCGGCGGTGCGTCCGGTCCGGGTGGCCCCGGCCCCGGCACCGGCGGTCCCGGCGGTCCGGGTGGCCCCGGCCCCGGCCCCGGCGGTCCCGGTACCCCCTTCCGCAGCTTCCAGCCCCCGTCCGGCCCCACCACGGGCCCGATGACCGGCGACATGCGGATCCCCCCGGCCGGCGCCCCGCACGCCGCGCCGCACCAGGAGCCCTTCCCCGGCGCCTTCGCGCCCGCGGGGGAGCGGCTGTCCGGTGACACGGTCGTCAGCGGCATCCCGGCCGTGCCCCCCGCGGGCCCCGCGGTGACCCGCCCGGTCCCGGCCGGCGGCGACGCGTACCACTTCCAGGAGGACGACGAGCCGGCCCCGAAGCCCAAGGGACGCTCCAAGCTGATACTGGCGGGCGTGGCCGTGGTGGCCCTGCTCGGCATCGCCTACACGGCGGGCCTGCTGATGGACCACTCCGACGTCCCGGCCGGCACCACCGTCTACGGCGTCGACATCGGCGGCAAGTCCAAGGACCAGGCCACGGCGGCGCTCGACGCGCAGCTCGGCCCCCGCAAGGACACGGCGATCACCGTCACCGTCGGCGACCAGACCCGGAAGCTGAAGCCCTCGGCCGCCGGACTGGTCCTCGACACCGACGCCACCGTCCGCAACGTGGCGCGCCGCGACTACAACCCGGTCACGGTGATCGGCTCGCTCTTCGGCGGTACCCGCGAGGTCGACCCCGTCGTGGACACCGACAAGGACAAGCTCCGCGCGCAGCTGGAGAAGCTCTCCGCCGGCCTCGGCGGCGCCGGCTCCGAGGGCAAGGTCACGTTCGTGTCCGGCAAGGCCGTCGCCGTCGCCGGCAAGCCGCACCAGGCCATCGACGTCGACGGCTCGGTGGACAAGGTGGCGGCGGCCTACGCCACGCAGGTCGCCAGCGGCAAGCCCGGCCTGGTCACGCTGGCGGCCACCACCGTCGAGCCCAAGGTCACCCAGGCCGCGCTCGACGCGGCGGTCAACGGCTTCGGCAAGACCGCGATGTCGGGCTTCGTCTACGTGAAGGCGGGCAGCGGCAACCCCGTCCCGTTCAGCCCGGAGCACTCGCTGTCGGAGATCTTGTCGATGGTCCCGGACAAGGACGGCAACCTGACCCCGTACATCGACACCAAGGTGCTCAAGGGCCTGTACGGCGGCGCCTTCGACGGCGTGCTGGTCACCCGTGGGGACGGCAGCAAGACCGCCGTCACCCCGCAGGACGTCGCCTCGGCGATGCTGCCCGCGCTGCGGACGGACGACCCGACGAAGAAGACGGTCACCGTGGAGGGCACCTCCTGACCGCCTGAGCCTTCCGCCACGAGCGCCATGGGTGTGGCCCCGGTACCCGTACCGGGGCCACACCCATGACATCTGTCATGCGCGGAACGGGACGCCGGGCACTGCCGGGCGGACCCCCGCACCGGGATTCTGATGCCATGACCGCCATCGCGTTCACGCACGTGACGAAGAGCTTCGGCCCGGTACGGGCCGTCGACGACCTGACCCTGACCCTCCACCCGGGCGAGACCGTCGCCCTCCTCGGCCCCAACGGCGCCGGCAAGTCCACCGCCCTGGACCTGCTGCTGGGCCTGCGCACCCCCGATTCCGGCACCGTCGAGATCTTCGGCCGCCCGCCGCGCCGCGCGATCTCCGAGGGGCTGGTCGGCGCCGTGCTGCAGAGCGGCGGCCTCATGGAGGACGTCACCGTCCGGGAGATCGTGCGGCTCGCCTGCGACCTGCACCCCCGCCCCCGCCCCGTCGCCGAGGTGCTCGCGGACGCCGGCCTGGAGGCGATCGCCGGCCGCAAGGTCAACAAGCTCTCCGGCGGCCAGGAGCAGCGCGTGCGCTTCGCCCTCGCCACCGCCGGGGCGAGCGACCTGCTGGTCCTGGACGAGCCCACCACCGGCATGGACGTCTCCGCGCGCCAGGCCTTCTGGGACGCCATGCGCGGCCAGGTGCGGCAGGGCCGCACCGTGCTGTTCGCCACCCACTACCTGGAGGAGGCGGACGCGGTCGCCGACCGCGTGCTCGTCCTGCAGGGCGGACGGCTGCTGGCCGACGGCACCGCCTCGGAGATCAAGGCACGTGCCGGGGCCCGGCGGATCGTCTTCGACCTGGACACCGCCTGGGACGAGGCGGCGCTGCTCGCGCTGCCCGGGGTCACCGCGGCCGAGGTGACCGGGCCCACCGTGCGCCTGCGGTCCACCGACGCCGACGCGACCGTGCACGCCGTCTACGCGGCCGGGCTCTACCCCCGCCACCTGGAAGTCGCCGGGCTCGGCCTGGAACAGGCCTTCCTGGCCATCACCGCAGGCACCGCCGGCACGGAACCGGCGGCGCCGGTCGCCGCGGCCAAGGACGAGGAGGTGGCGGCCCGATGAGGACGCTGGTCAAGCTGGAGATCCTGCGCGTCCTGCGCAACCGCAAGTTCATGTTCTTCTCGGTGCTCTACCCGGTGCTGCTCTTCCTGATTCTGACGGCAGGTCAGAAGAGCTCCCTGGTGACGTACTACATGGTCGCGATGTGCGCCTTCGGCGCCATGACCGCCGTGCTCATGGGCAACTCCGAGCGCATCGCCCGCGAGCGCGACCGGGGCTGGGTCCGGCAGCTGCGGCTGACCGCGCTGCCCGGCCGCGGCTACGTCCTGGCGAAGATCGCCTCCGCGGCCACCGTCAGCCTGCCCTCGATCGCCCTCGTCCTGATCGCGGGCGCGGCCGTCAAGGGCGTGCGGCTGGACGCCTGGCAGTGGGGCGGCGTGCTGCTGACCAGCTGGGCCGGCAGCTTCGTCTTCGCCGCGCTGGGCGTGGCCATCGGCTACGTCGCGAGCGCGGACGTGGCCCGCCCGGTCGCGATGATCGCCTACTTCGGCATGGCGCTGCTCGGCGGCCTGTGGATGCCGTACAGCTCCTTCCCGGGGTGGCTGCGGCACATCGCCGACGTGCTCCCGGCGCGCCCGTACGCCGCGCTCGGCCAGGCCGTCGAGCTCGGCCACGCCCCGCACCTGCGCGACGTGGCGGTGCTCCTGGTCTACCTGGTGCTCTTCGCGGGCACAGCCGCTTGGATGTACCGCAAGGACACCGCGAAGGCCTGAGGGCCGGAAGGGAGCGCGACGTGGCCGCGGGAGCGACGCGCTGGCGGGAGGCCGTCGAGGCGGACGACACCACGGCGATCGGCCGGGCGCCGGAGAACCGCCGGCAGGCACTCGTGAAGCTGATCTGGATCGCGATGTGGATGCTCTACCTGGGCTCCCCGGTCAGCGATCTGGCCGACGGCGGGCACGGCCTGCTCGCCACCGTGCTGGGCTGGACCGGGCTCGCCGTCTACGTCACGCTCTACCTCGGGCTGGTCTTCCGGCGGACCAACGCGGAACGGCAGCCGCCCTGGGTGTACGGGGTACTGGGACTGCTCGGGGCGCTCGCCCTGGTGCTGGGACTGACCCTCGGCAGCGCGTTCCTCGTGCTCTTCGTCTACCTGTCGGTCGGCTGCGGCGCGGTCCTGCCCGGCCGCCAGGCCCGCTGGGTGATCCCCCTGGTCACCGGGGTGCTCGCGCTGTGCGCCTGGCCGCGCGGCGCGGACGGCATCACGCTGGTCTCGCTCCTCGTACCGTGCATGCTCGGCGGCTTCGCGATGACGGGCGTACGGCAGCTGGTCCGCACCACCCGCGAGCTGCGCGAGGCCCGCGAGACCATCGCGCAGCTGGCCGCCACCGAGGAACGGCTCCGGCTGGCCCGCGACCTGCACGACCTGCTGGGGCACTCGCTGTCCCTGATCACCCTCAAGAGCGAACTCGCCGGGCGCATGCTGCCCGACCGGCCCGGGGACGCCGCGGCGCAGGTCGCCGACATCGAGCGGGTCAGCCGCCAGGCCCTGGTCGACGTCCGCGAGGCCGTCAGCGGCTACCGGCGGGCCAATCTCGCCGACGAGCTGATCGCGGCCCGCGGCGCGCTGCGGACCGCCGGTATCCGCGCCGACCTGCCCACCGAGGTGACCGCCGCGCTGACCCCGGAGGCGGAGGCGGCCCTCGCCTGGGCCCTGCGCGAGGCCGTCACCAACGTCGTACGGCACAGCGGCGCCCGGCGGTGCGCTGTCGCCGTGGGCGTGGGCGGCGGCGGAACGGTCTGTCTGACCGTCTCCGACGACGGGCGCGGCCCGAGCGGCACCGGGCGCGGCAACGGCCTCACAGGGCTGGAGGAACGGCTTTTGCTGGCCGGCGGCCGCCTGGAGACGGAGGGCGGACGCGGTTTCACCCTCCGCGCGTTCGTCCCGGCGGGCTACGCTGCCGCCCATGATCCGGGTGCTGCTGGCGGAGGACCAGTCGATGGTGCGGGAGGCACTGGCCGCGCTGCTGGGGCTGGAGGATGACATCGAGGTCGTCGCCCAGGTCTCGCGCGGCGAGGACGCCGTCGCGGCCGCGCGCACCGCGGAGGCGGACGTCGCGCTCCTCGACATCGAGATGCCCGGCGCCATGACCGGCCTCGACGCGGCGGCCGCGCTGCGGGCCGAGCTGCCGCACGTGCGGGTCGTCATCGTCACCACCTTCGGGCGGCCCGGCTACCTGCGCCGCGCGATGGAGGCCGGCGCCGACGCGTTCCTGGTCAAGGACGCCCCCGCGGCGCGGCTCGCGGACGCGGTGCGCGCGGTTCTGCGCGGGGAGAAGGTCATCGACCCGGCGCTCGCGGCGGCCGCCCTCAGCGGCGGTGCGGATCCGCTCACCGCGCGCGAGCGGGAGGTTCTGCGGGCGGCGGCCGACGGCTCCGTCAACGCGGAGATCGCGCGCCGGCTGCATCTGTCCGAGGGGACGGTTCGCAACTACCTCTCGACGGCGATGCAGAAGGCGGGGGCGCGGAATCGGGGGGAGGCGGTGCGGATCGCGCTCGACCGCGGCTGGCTCTGACCTGGTTTTTTCCCCGCCCGCCCTCCCGTGTGCCCGGCGCGGTCAGTCACCCCGGCGCGCGTTTCGTGGGGGCCGGGTGCGGGGCCTCCGGGGCTGGCCATTCTGGACAGCACATTTAGGTGCCTCAGGCACCCTCAACTGATCACCCCGGGTCATGCACCCAAATATGCTCCACAGTCCAGAACACCCACCCCTACGACCCCGCCCCCTCCGTAGGTTGTCGCGCCTGATCCCCGGTGGGGGTATCGAGGCGGTCCGGGTGCACCCGGTTGCCTGGACACAGGCCGAGCGGCTGTGAGGGCGCGCAGCGTCCCATGGGGTTCCCCGAGCGTCTGCCGCCGGTGTGCGGGCGATGCGGCGGCTGGTGGGCGGTGTGTCTCCGGGGGGGATCGCGGGTCTCATGGGGTTCCGCGCGGCGGCGCGTTCCACAGGGAGTCGGACGTAGACGCGGCTGCGGGCGGTGAGGTCGTCCGGTCCTGTGCGCTCGGTGGCGCGTGCAAGTGGCTCGTCCGGATCGTCTCGCCGAGGCCGCGCCGAACGCCTATGCCGGTGCGGGGGCGATGCGGCGGCTGTCGTGCGGGGTGTCTCCGGGGGGATCGCGGGTCTCATGGGGTTCCGCGCGGCGGCGCGTTCCACAGGGTGCCGGACGTAGACGCGGCTGCGGGCGGTGAGGTCGTCCGGTCCTGTGCGCTCGGTGGCGCGTGCAAGTGGCTCGTCCGGATCGTCTCGCCGAGGTCGATGTCCAGGTCGCCGAGGCGGCAGTTGTCTGGGCGGCTGTCGTGCGGGGTGTCTCCGGGGGGATCGCGGGTCTCATGGGGTTCCGCGCGGCGGCGCGTTCCGCAGGGTGCCGGACGTAGACGTGGCTGCGGGCGGTGAGGTCGTCCGGTCCTGTGCGCTCGGCGGCGCCTGCGAGTGGCTCGGCCGGGTCGTCTTGCCGAGGCCCCGTAGAACTCCACTGCCGGTGTGGCGGTGAGGCGGCGGTTGCCTGGGCGGCTGGCGTGCGGTGCGTAAACGGTGGCCCGAGCACGGTCCGCCTCCATACCCCCCCACCGGGGATCAGGCGCATGACGAAACGGAGGGGGCGGGGTCGGAGGGGTGGGTGTTCTGGACTGTGGAGCATATGTGGGTGCATGAACCGGGGTGATCAACAGATTGTGCCGGAGGCACCGAAATGTGCTGTCCAGAATGGCCAGCCCCGGAGGCCTCGACCCCGGCCCCCACGAAACGCGCGCCGGGGTGACCTGACTTCACAGGGCTGGGGGCACCCCCGGCCGAAGGTTGGGGGAGGGAGGGCGGGCGGGGAAAAAACCCACCCGGACAGCCAGCGCAGCGGTCAGTTGAGGAGCGCCCGCGCCGCCCGCGCCTGGTGCCGCAACGCCCCCGCCCTCCCCGGCTCCGCCGCGTCGAGCACCTCCGCACAAGCCTCCATCTCGGCCGCGCCCCGCGCGAAATCCCCCGCCCGCACCAGCAGTTGCGCGTGCTCCTGCCGCAACCGCCCCGGATGCTGCGGCAGGAGCAGCGAGAGCTCGACCGCCCACAGCTGCACCGCGAGGTGCTCGGGGCGTGCGTCGGCCCAGGCACGGATGTTGTTCAGCACGCGCAGCACGATGTCCAGCGGGTCGGCCGGGCCGAGCATCGCCGGGGACGGAACGGACCCGGTGGCGCCCGCCACGAGCAGGCGTACGTCCTCGTCGCCCAGGGGGCGCCCGCCGTTGAAGGGGTCGGCGAGCACGAACGCGCCGGCCGGGTCGCCGAAGCCGACCACGAAGTGGCCGGGGAGGGCGACGCCGTAGACCGGCGCACCGGCCCGCCGGGCGACCTCGATCCACACCACGGACAGCAGGATGGGCAGCCCGCGCCGCCGCCGCAGGACCTCGTGCAGCAGCGAGGAGTCCAGCCGCTGGTAGTCCGCTGGTGTCCCGCCGAAGCCGAGCCGGCCGCCGAGCAGGGCGGCCGTGGCGGCGGCCCAGTCGGCGGGCCCGGTGAGCCCGTACGGCAGGAGCCCGGCGAGCCGGTCGAGTTCGATCTGCGCGGCGTCCGTCCCGGCCTCGCCGAGGCCGGGGTCGGCCTCCTCGCCGACGAGCAGGCACAGCGTCGCCAGGTCCGGGCGCGGTTCGCGGGCTGCTTCGGCGAAGCGCCGCCTGACGGAGTCGTCCATGCCGCCGCTCCTAACCGTCCGCCGGGCGCGGCCCGCGCCGGTAGTGGTACGCGTGGTGTGTGCCGAAGCCCAGCCGGTCCCAGAGCGCGCGGGCGCCCTCGTTGTCCGCCTCGACCTGGAGGTACGCCCCCGAGGCGCCTTCCTCCAGGGCCTTGCGGGCCAGTGCCGCCACGACCGCCGTGGCCAGCCCGCCCCGTCGCGCGGCCGGGTCGGTCTCGACGGCGGCGAAGGACGCCCAGCGTCCGTCGACCACGCACCGGCCGATCGCGGCGGGCGCGCCGCCCGCGGCGCCCGGCACGCTCGCCAGCCACACGGAGGGGCCACCGGTGAGCACGGCCAGTGCCGCGTCGCCGAGGCCGCCGGTGCGGTGGTAGCGGGCGAGCCACCCGGCGTCCACCTCACGTGCCGGCCGCACCTGTTCGGCGCCCGGCAGGTCCGCGAGCGGCGCCAGCGGGGCGGTGCGCAGCAGGGCGTGGCCCTCGGCGGTCCAGCCGAGGGCGTCGAGCGACGCCGCGAGGGCCTCGTCGCCCTCCTCGCCGCCCGTGGTGACCTGGATGTACGCGGGCAGCCCGCGTTCGCCGTACCAGCGGGTCACCGCCTCGGCCGCGGCCGCCACCGGCATGCCCGGCTCGCCGAGCGGCAGCGCGGAGTTGGCCCTGCGGGTGAACCCGCCGGCGGCCCGGAGCGTCCAGGCGCCGAGCCGCCCGGTCTCGGGCGCGGGCCAGCAGCGCGCGGCGCTCTCCTGCAGTTCACGGGCGGTCGCGCGGGGCGCCCGCGCGCCGCGCCGGGCCGGCGTGTCGGGCACGATCTTGGCCGCCACCAGCAGGGGTTCCGCGATGCGGACGGCCTCCCCGTTCCTGCGGGTCACGACCAGTGCGCCCTCGTCCCACGATGTGAGAACCCCTACGGCGTCGGTGAACACGGGGCGTCCTCCGACGATCTCCGCGATCCGGCGGACCGATACCCGTTTGCCCACGTCAGAGGGCGTTATGCGTACATCCGCCCGAGCTCCGGCGGTGAAATCCATGCTCATGACCGCCCCTCCTGTTCGTCTGCCGCCCAAGAACGGAGATACTAGGGGCGGGCATCGACGACGCCGCGCTCCCGCGCGAGACAGCCCTATCGAGGAGGAACGACAGCGTGACCTACGTCATCGCGCAGCCTTGTGTCGACGTCAAGGACAAGGCGTGCATCGAGGAGTGCCCGGTCGACTGCATCTACGAGGGCCAGCGGTCCTTGTACATCCACCCGGACGAATGCGTCGACTGCGGAGCCTGTGAGCCGGTCTGCCCGGTGGAGGCCATCTTCTACGAGGATGACACCCCGGAGGAGTGGAAGGACTACTACAAGGCGAACGTCGAGTTCTTCGACGAGCTCGGTTCGCCCGGTGGTGCCTCCAAGCTCGGGCTGATCGAGCGCGACCACCCCTTCATCGCCGCCCTGCCCCCGCAGGGCGAGTGACCCCGACAGTTGTGGGCGGTCCCGTACGGCACACCGCCGTGCGGGACCGCCGTCTTTGGCGGCCCCCGGCCGTTCAGTAACGGAAAGTGAGCACCAGCGTGGCGCAGCCAGTCTCGTCCAGACTCCCCGTCTTCCCGTGGGACCGGCTCGAACCGTACAAGGCCACGGCCGCCGCACACGCCGGCGGGATCGTCGACCTGTCGGTGGGCACCCCCGTCGACCCGGTCCCCCACATCGTCCGCCGCGCGCTGAGCGAGGCCTCCGACAGCCCCGGCTACCCCACTGTGTGGGGCACCCCCGAGCTGCGCGCCGCCATCACCGGCTGGGCGGGCCGCCGGCTCGGCGCCACGGACCTGGGGGACACCCACGTGCTGCCGGTGGTCGGTTCCAAGGAACTCGTCGCCTGGCTGCCGACCCAGCTGGGCCTGGGCGCCGGCGACAAGGTCGCGTACCCGCGGCTGGCCTACCCGACCTACGAGGTCGGCGCGCGCCTGGCGGGTGCCGAGCCGGTCGTCTACGACGAGCCGACCGAGCTCGACCCGGCCGGCCTGCGGCTGCTGTGGCTCAACAGCCCGTCCAACCCCACCGGGCGGGTGCTCGGCAAGGACGAGCTGCGCCGGGCGGTGGCCTGGGCGCGTGAGCACGGCGTGCTGGTCTTCAGCGACGAGTGCTACCTGGAGCTGGGCTGGGAGGCCGACCCGGTCTCGGTGCTGCACCCGGACGTCTGCGGCGGCTCGTACGAGGGCATCGTCGCCGTCCACTCGCTGTCCAAGCGCTCCAACCTGGCCGGCTACCGGTCCGCCTTCCTGCTGGGCGACCCGGCCGTGCTGGGCGAGCTGCTGCAGATCCGCAAGCACGGCGGCATGATGACGCCCGCCCCGGTGCAGGCCGCCACCATCGCGGCCCTCGGTGACGACGCCCATGTGGCCGGGCAGCGGGAGCGCTACGCGCGGCGCCGGGCGGCGCTGCGCACCGCGTTCGAGGCGGCCGGCTTCCGCATCGAGCACAGCGAGGCCAGCCTCTACCTGTGGGCCACGCGTGACGAGTCGGGCTGGGACACGGTCGCCGACCTGTCCAAGCGCGGCATCCTCGTGGCGCCGGGCGACTTCTACGGCGCGGCCGGCGAGCGGTACGTGCGGATCGCGTTCACGGCCACCGACGAACGGGTGGCGGCCGCGGTGCGCCGCATGGCCGGCTGACCGGCTCGTACCGGGCGAAGCCGCGGCGCCCCGAAGGGCCCGGAGAGCGAAGGCTCTCCGGGCCCTTCCGGGGCGGCTGTGGGGGGTCAGCCGCCGAGGGGAAGCCCCTTGAGAGGAAGCTGGTCGGTGGTGGGCAGGCTCTGCAGCGGCAGGCCGGTCTTGCCGGCGTGCTTGCCGACCTCCACGGCGGCGCCGCCGATGGTGCCCACCGCCTTCGTGGCGACGCCGCTGACGGCCGGCTGGGCCGTCTTGCCGAGGCCGGCCACCGTGCGCGCCGTGGCGGGCACGGTCTGCTGGACGGTCTTCACCGCGCCGGAGTCCTGGGCGGCATGGGTGACCGTGCCGGCGAGCTCCGGGGCCTTGTCCACGTTGGTCAGCCCACCCAGGTCGCCGACCTGCGGCAGCTCGGCGGCGGACGCGGCACCGGCACCGATGAGAGGAGCCGCGGCCGCGCCGACCAGCAGGGCGGCCCGGGCGATCCGACGCGTGAGGGGGAGAGACATGGTGCTCCTTTTACGGAGAGACGACAGTTACGGCGTGACATGTCCGCGGGGCGGACGTCGTGACTACCGCGTGAGGTGCCCCGAAGGTTGCGGCCGTCTCAGGTAAAGAGTTGGTAATGCGGCGAGTTCCGGCGGCCGGTAAAGCGGAGCAATTCGGGCGTGTTGAGCTGCGCCGACGAAACGTCACGGCCCTTCCTCAGATGCGGTTTTGACGTTCCGTCAAGACGGTTTCCCATCTGATGGGTTTGGCGTACAAGCGACCCGCCTGGGGGTGAATGCCCGCACTATTGCGCGACGGTGATGCGCACGTCGTCGGCCGCCGCGCCGGAATCGGCGCCATTCGATTTCGTCCAGCCCTTGCCGGAGGCCGCCGCCGACCACTCGCGGTCCGCGAACGCGACTTTCTCCACCTTCAGTTCATGGGCGTGCGCCACCGCCCACTGGGCGAGTTCCCAGCCCCGCCGGGCGTCCCCGCCCCGCCCCCGGCCGTCGGCGGGCGCGGACGGCACCGCCACCGTGCGCGGCCCCGCGGCCTGTCGGCCACCGGCGCCGGCGCGGTCCGCGGTACCGCCGTTCTTGGCGTCGCCCTCGGCGCCGGCCCCGGGATCCCGATCGGCGGCCGCCGTCGTCCGCGGGGCCACGTCCGGACCGAACTCCCGTACCAGGCGGGCCCGCACCTTCGCCGGGTCCCCGCCGGTGACGGTCCGCTCGCCGTCCGCCGTCGTGCAGGTCAGCGCCGCACCGTGCCGTCCGGTGAGGGCGGCGGCCAGCAGCGCCGCGTCCGACTCGTGCTTGGCGTACGCCTGCGGATAACCGCTCTTCTGCACCCGCTGCGCGGCCACGGTGAGCGGCAGCCGCGAATAGCCCTGGATCTTCACCAGGCCGTCGAAGAACTCGTTCGAGGCGTAGACCGGGTCCATGATCTGCGCCGCGGTGCCCCAGCCCTGCGAGGGACGCTGCTGGAACAGGCCCATCGAATCCCGGTCGCCGTGGTCGATGTTGCGCAGCGCGGACTCCTGCATCGACGTCGCCAGCGCTATCGCCACGGCCCGCTCCGGCAGTCCGCGCGAACTGGCCACGGCGGCGATCGTCGAGGCGTTGGCGGCCTGCTGGGGCTCCAGCCGCAGCGTCCCGCCCTCGGCGGTCACCGTGCACTCGACGGGCCCGGGGCCCCCGATCACGCCGAAGTGGTGGGCGGCGTAGCCCGCGACCCCCAGCAGCACCAGGGCGGCGGTGACCACCCGCACGGCCCGTCCCCGCTTCTTCGGGGCGCGCGCGGCGGGGCTGGACGTCGACGTCGGCTTCGGCACGCGCACACCGTACCGAAGGCCGCTGTGCCGACCACGGTATTCGTCCCCCGGTAGGGTCGGCCCCATGGAACGGCCCGTGCTCGATCTCAGTCAGGACGCCGCCGCGGTGACGGCGCAGCTCGTCGACATCCCCTCCGTCAGCCTCGCCGAGAAGCCGCTGGCGGACGCCGTGGAGGAGGCGCTGCGCGCCCTGCCGCACCTCACCGTCGACCGCGACGGCGACGCCGTGGTCGCCCGCACCCGTCTGGGGCGCGCCGAGCGGGTGGTGCTCGCGGGGCACCTGGACACCGTGCCCATCGCCGACAACGTTCCCTCCCGGCTGGACGACGACGGCATCCTGTGGGGCTGCGGCACCACCGACATGAAGTCCGGCGTCGCCGTGCAGCTGCGGCTCGCCGCCACCCTCCCCGAGCCCAACCGCGACCTGACCTTCGTCTTCTACGACGCCGAGGAGATCGAGGCCGAGCGCAACGGGCTGCGGCGGCTGGTCCGGCATCACCCCGACTGGCTGGAGGGCGACTTCGCGGTCCTGCTGGAGCCCACCGACGCCAAGGTCGAGGGCGGCTGCCAGGGCACCCTGCGGGTCCGTGTCGAGACCTCCGGCCGCCGCGCCCACTCCGCGCGCAGCTGGCTCGGGGAGAACGCCATCCACAAGGCCGCGCCGGTGCTGGCCCGGCTCGCCGCGTACGAGCCCCGGCAGGCCGTCATCGACGGCCTGACCTACCGCGAGGGCCTCAACGCCGTCATGATCGAGGGCGGTCACGCGGGCAACGTCATCCCCGACGCCTGTGCGGTCATCGTCAACTTCCGCTTCGCCCCGGACCGTTCCGAGGCCGAGGCCTTCGACCACGTCCGCGAGGTCTTCGAGGGCTTCGACGTGCTGCTCACCGACAGCGCCCCCGGCGCCCTGCCCGGCCTGTCCCACCCCGCCGCGGCGGCGTTCGTGGCGGCCATCGGCACCGAGCCGGCGCCCAAGGACGCCTGGACCGACGTCGCCCGGTTCTCCGCGCTCGGCGTCCCCGCGGTGAACTACGGCCCCGGCGACCCCAAGCTGGCCCACACCCGCGAGGAGCACGTCGCCGTCGCCGCCGTCCTGGAGGCGGAGCGGAAACTGCGCGCCTGGCTGGCGTAACGAGCTGTTAAGCGGCGCGTTCTTGATCCGCGCGGTGGGCGCGTGCGTACCCTGACCGGACCGGGGGACGCAGCGAAAGGAGCGCGACATGGACCATGACGCGGAGGAGGCGGCGGCGGCCGAGACGGCGGCGGCGGAAGGCAGCTCCGCAGGGCGAGGCTGGCCCGAGCGCCACACCGGCCCGGTGGTACGCCGCCGGGGCCAGGTGCAGAAGTCCACCACCGACCAGCGGCTGCTGGACACCCGCGGCCCGTCGGACTGGGTGCACGGGGATCCCTGGCGCGTGATGCGCATCCAGTCCGAGTTCGTCGAGGGCTTCGGCGCGCTGGCCGAACTCGGCCGTGCCGTCAGCGTCTTCGGCTCCGCCCGTACGCCCGAGGGCGCCCCGGAGTACGAGACCGGCGTCCGGATCGGCCGGGCCCTCGCCGAGGCCGGCTTCGCCGTCATCACCGGGGGCGGCCCCGGCGCCATGGAGGCGGCCAACCGCGGCGCGTGCGAGGCGGGCGGCCTCTCGGTGGGGCTCGGCATCGAGCTCCCCTTCGAGCAGGGCCTCAACCCCTACGTCGACATCGGCGTGAACTTCCGCTACTTCTTCGTCCGCAAGACGATGTTCGTGAAGTACGCCTCCGGCTTCATCGTGCTGCCCGGCGGCTTCGGCACGCTCGACGAGCTCTTCGAGGCCCTCACCCTGGTGCAGACCCGCAAGGTCACGCAGTTCCCCATCGTCCTGTTCGGCACCGCCTACTGGCAGGGCCTGGTCGACTGGGTCCGGGAGACCGTCGTCCACCAGGGCAAGGCGTCCCCGGTGGACCTGGAACTGCTGCACCTCACCGACGACGTGGACGAGGCCGTCGCGCTGGTGACCAAGGAGAGCGGCGACTAGCAGGCCGTCCCGGCCGGCGGCCGGCGCGGGCGGGTCCGTCAGGCCAGTCCGCGCCGGGCGACCGCCGGCGGTCGCCGGCCCGCGATGGAGGCGACCATGTCGAGCACCTGGCGGGTCTCGGCGACCTCGTGCACCCGGTACACCCGCGCGCCCAGCCAGGCCGACACCGCCGTGGTCGCCAGCGTGCCCAGCAGCCGTTCCTTGACCGGCCGGTCCAGCGTCTCGCCCACGAAGTCCTTGTTGGACAGGGAGACCAGCACCGGCCATCCCGTCGCCGTCATCTCCGGCAGCCGCCGGGTCGCCTCCAGGGAGTGCCGGGTGTTCTTGCCGAAGTCGTGCCCGGGGTCGATCAGGACGGCGTCGCGCCGCACCCCGAGGGCCACCGCCCGCTCGGCGAGCCCCACGGTGACCTCGAGGATGTCCGCCATCACGTCGTCGTACCCCACGCGGTGCGGCCGGGTGCGCGGCTGCGCACCGCCCGCGTGCGTGCACACCAGGCCGGCGCCGTGCTTCGCGGCGACCTCGGCGAGCCGGGGGTCGACGCCGCCCCACGCGTCGTTCAGCAGGTCGGCGCCGGCCTCGCAGACGGCCTCGCCGACCTCGTGGCGCCAGGTGTCCACACTGATCACGACGTCGGGGTGGCGCCGCCGCACCTCGGCGACGAAGTCGGCCGTGCGCCGGATCTCCTCCTGCGCCGAGACCTCCGCCCCCGGGCCCGCCTTGACGCCGCCGATGTCGATGATCGCGGCGCCCTCGGCCACGGCCTGCGACACGCGTGCCAGGGCGGGTTCGTCGCTGAACGTGGCGCCCTGGTCGTAGAACGAGTCCGGTGTCCGGTTCACGATCGCCATGATCACGGGCTCGTGCTCGCCGAATTCCCGTGTGCCCAGCCTCAGCATGTCGCGCCCGTCTCCTCGAAATGTGGTCCGCCGATCGAAGATAGTCGCCGTCCGCGCACCGCGCGCACAGCGCGGCGTGGCACGATCGTGCCGTACACGTCGGGCCGACCCCGGGAGAGGTCTTGTTCTGGTTCTTGCTCATCGCGCTGGTCGCGGTGGTCGCCGCGGTGGCCCTCGCGGTGCTCGGTGACGGCGGGGGGCTCCGTGACGTGGAGCCGGACCGGCTGGACGACCGGCTGCCGCGCGAGCGACCGGTGGGGCGCGCCGACATAGAGCAGCTGCGGCTGCCGGTGGCCGTGCGCGGCTACCGGATGCTCGACGTCGACGACGTGCTGGACCGGCTGGCCGCGGAACTCGCCCAGCGCGATGCGCACATCGCCGACCTGGAGGCGGCGCTGGCCGGGGCGCACGCCACCGCGTTCGGCGGCCCCTCCCTGGTCAAGGACGCCGCCCAGGACGCGGAGGACGCCGCCCACGAGCCCAGCGGGCCCGGCGGCGAGCGATGAGCGCGGTGGTCGTCGGGGCGGACGGCAAGGCGCGCTGCCCCTGGGGACTGGAGACCGGGACCTCCGCGGACTACCGGGAGTACCACGACACCGAGTGGGGCCGCCCGGTGCACGGCGAGGCACCGCTCTTCGAGCGGATCTGCCTGGAGGCCTTCCAGTCCGGGCTGTCGTGGATCACCATCCTGCGCCGCCGCGAGGGCTTCCGGAAGGCCTTCGCGGGCTTCTCGCCGGACGCCGTGGCCGTCTTCACCGGCGAGGACCGCGAGCGGCTGCTCGGCGACTCCGGCATCATCCGCAACCGCGCCAAGATCGACGCGGCGATCTCCAACGCTCGGGCCACGCTGGAGCTGCGCGAGGGGTACGAGGGCGGCCTTGACGCCCTCGTGTGGTCGTACGCGCCCGACCCCGCCGGCCGGCCCGCCCCCCGCACCTCCGCGGACGTCCCGGCCGTGACGGCGGAGTCCACCGCCTTGGCCAAGGACCTCAAGAAGCGCGGTTTCCGGTTCGTCGGCCCCACCACCGCCTACGCGCTGATGCAGGCCTGCGGCCTGGTGGACGACCACCTGGCCGGCTGCTTCGCCCGCCGCTGAGGCCGCGGGGCAGCCGGCCGCCGGAGGCCGTCAGCGCCCCAGGTAGCGGGGCTTCTCCTTCTTGAGGAACGCCTCGACCGCGATCCGGTGGTCCTCGGAAGCGCCCGCGAGGGTCTGCAGCTCGTCCTCCTTGGCCAGCGTCTCGACCAGCGAGTGCTCCTCGCCGTACGCCAGGGACGCCTTGACCGCCGCGTAGGCGACCGTGGGGCCCTCGGCGAGGCCGCGGGCCACCGCGGCGGCCTCGGCGGCCAGGTCGGCCGCCGGGACGAGCCGGTTGACGATGCCGAGTTCGTACGCCTCCCGCGCGGGCACCGTCCGCGGGAAGAGCAGCAGGTCGGCGGCGCGGCTGCGGCCGATGAGCCGGGGCAGGGTCCACGAGGCGCCGGAGTCGGCGGTCAGCGCGACGCCGACGAAGGAGGTGTTGAACGCCGCGGTGTCGGCGGCCACGCGGTAGTCGCAGGCGAAGGCGAAGCCGGCCCCCGCGCCGGCCGCGACGCCGTTGATCCCGGCGACGACCGGCTTGGGCATGGTCGTGATGGCCGTGACGATCGGGTTGTAGTGCTCCCGGACCGTGGACATGGCCGCGCCGCCGCCCGCCTCGCCGCTGAGCGCGACGTGCTCCTTCAGGTCCTGTCCCACGCAGAACGCCCTGCCGGTCGCGGTCAGCAGCACCGCCCGCACCACCCGGTCGGCGCCCGCCGCCCGCAGGGCGTCCCTGAGGGCGACCTTGGTCTCGATGTCCAGCGCGTTCATCGCGTCGGGGCGGTTCAAAGTGATGGTGGCGAGCCCGTCGCTCACCTCGTACAGCACGGTGTCGGCCATGTGATCCCCTTCGTCGCGGCTCGCGTTCGGGGTCAGCATGCCGGAGATCGCCGTACGCGAACATGTGGCGTCCATCAAACGCACGCGAGTGGGCGATCACCGAAATGGACGGTTTTGCGGGACCGGGTTCTCGAACGGATGGGAACCGATGTTGGTCATCGGGTCACCCGATGCGGGATAATGGCCGAGAACCAATGTGTTCGAGTCCGGTGGCGCCTGGGCCACCGTGTGCGAAGAGCTGGTTTCAGGAAGGGGAACGAGCATGGCGGCCATGAAGCCGCGGACGGGTGATGGCCCGCTCGAGGTGACCAAGGAGGGGCGGAGCATCATCATGCGCGTTCCGCTCGAGGGCGGCGGACGGCTTGTCGTCGAGCTGACCCCGGACGAGGCGGATGCACTCGGCGAGGCATTGAAGAAGGCCATCGCCTGAACCGGCCAATCCAAGCCTTGGGCCCCCGGCAGCACACCTGCGCCGGGGGTCGCTTGTTTGTTTTTCCGAACGGCCGGACGGTTGGCGGCGCGCCGGAATGCCGCGCGGAGCGGCACGGGCGGCGCCGGAATTGTCAGCCGCGCCGTACCGCGCAGAGCAGTCCGTCGTCGGTCGGCAGCAGGACGGGGGCGAGCGCGGGATTGTCCCGGACCGTGCGCATCAGCTCGCGCAGCCGGATCACCTCGGCCTCCTGGTGGGCGGCGTCCATCGCGCGGCCCTGGGCGAAGGCGCCCTCGAAGCAGACCAGCCCCCCGGGCCGGAGCAGGCGCAGGGATTCGCCGAGGTAGTCCGGGTACTCCAGCCGGTCCCCGTCGCAGAAGACCAGGTCGTAGCCGCCGTCGGCGAGGCGGGGGAGCACGTCCAGCGCCCGGCCGGGGATGCAGCGGGCGCGGTTGGTGGCGAAGCCGGCCTCGCGGTAGGCGCCGCGGGCCAGTTGCTGGCGGTCGGGCTCGGTGTCGACGGTGGTCAGCACCCCGTCGGCGCGCATGCCGTGCAGCAGGTGGATGCCGGAGACCCCGGTGCCGGTGCCGATCTCCACGACCGCCTTGGCGTCGGTGGCCGCGGCCAGCAGGCGCAGGGTCGCGCCGGTGCCCGGGGAGACCGGACGCACGCCCGCCTCACGAGCTCGCGCGCGGGCTCGTATCAGCGCGTCGTCCTCGGCGACGAAGGCGTCCGCGAACGCCCAGCTCGCCTGCCGGTTGCCGGTAATTGCCCTCTCCTGTCCGCGTGACGGTTGCAGCCCGCCCGGCGACTGTATCCGTTGCGGTCGGGAACCCGGAGATGGGACCAGTCGTTGGGAGGTTCGACGGATGACGGGAAACGAGGGCCGCGCTGATGAGCTCGGCACTTATCCGGAGCTAACGGGCGAGGTGGATATGGTAGGGGCTCTACTGGACACCACCAGAGCCGATAGGGGAGGTGCGGCTGCGGCGGGTCACCGGGGAGTGCTGTCGCGCTTCCGCAGGTCGGCCGGCGAGCCGAAATCCGTGACCGATACAGCTGACGACCGTCCGCGCTCCGACGAGTCCTCGACAGTGGCCGCCAACGCGACCTTCGCCACCGACGGGGGTGCTCAGACGTGGACCCCTCCCTCCTGGGAGGAGATCGTCAGTACCCACAGCGCCCGGGTCTACCGTCTGGCCTACCGCCTGACGGGCAACCAGCACGACGCCGAGGACCTCACGCAGGAGGTCTTCGTCAGGGTCTTCCGTTCGCTGTCGACGTACACGCCCGGCACCTTCGAGGGCTGGCTGCACCGCATCACCACCAACCTCTTCCTGGACATGGTCCGGCGCCGCCAGCGCATCCGTTTCGACGCCCTCGGCGACGACGCGGCCGAGCGGCTGCCCAGCCGTGAGCCGTCCCCCGCGCAGCACTTCGCGGACACGCACTTCGACGCCGACATCCAGCAGGCGCTGGACACCCTCGCACCGGAGTTCCGCGCCGCGGTCGTGCTCTGCGACATCGAGGGCCTGTCCTACGAGGAGATCGCGGCGACCCTCGGGGTCAAGCTCGGCACCGTGCGCAGCCGCATCCACCGCGGCCGCTCCCACCTGCGCAAGGCGCTGGAGCACCGGGCGCCCGCCGCGCGTCCGGGCCGGGCTCCCGTGCTGACCACGGGCCGGGCGGCCCTGGAGGGCGGGAGCACGTGAGCAGCACCCGCGGCCGGCATCTGCTCTGCGCCGAGCAGCACCTGGGAGACCATCTCGCCGCCTTCGTCGACGGCGAATTGCAGGACGACGCCCGCGACCGGGTGCTGGCGCACCTGGCGACCTGCACCGAGTGCAAGGACGCGGCCGACGAGCAGCGCCGCATGAAGGACGCGATCGCCGCCTCCGCGCCCCCCACCCTCTCGGCGGGCCTGCTGGCCCGTCTGCAGGAGCTGCCCGCGGGCGACGGCGACGCGACGGGCGGCCCCTTCGACGGCGGCGGCATGATCCAGGCCGCCGGCCTCGGCGGCGAGCGGCTGAACGGCGACCTGTTCGGCAAGGCCCGAGAGGAGTTCGCGCTGCCGCTGTCGGCATCGTCGTCCCGGGGCTTCCGGATCCACGAGACGGCGCGTCCGAGCACCCCCGCGGCGCCTGGCCCGACGGGCTCGGCCGGCCGCGGCCGGCGGCGGTTCGCCTTCGCGGCGGCCGGCGCGTTCTCCATGGCGGCCATCGCCCTGGGTGGTGCGCTGCCCCTGGACGGCGCCCCTGAGCCCGGCATGGACGAGACCGGTGCCGCGGTGACCCCCCTGAGCTCGCAGCAGTCCGCCCGGCCCGCCGCCGATGTCTGGGCCAGGCCGACCGGCGACCTTCTGCACCCGAGCAGCGGTACGCGGCCCTTCGCGCTGACCTCGCCGACGGCCGGGGGCCGGATCGACCCGGCGGCCGTCGCGCGGTCCCTCCTGGCACCGGACCGGCGGGCGTCCGCCTCGCCCTCCGCGTCCGGGACGGCGGTACCGGCCACCCTGGCCGTCCCCGCGCCGGGCACGTCGGCCACGGCCTCCCCGCGCCCCGGCGGGAGCGCCCCGGCCTCGCCGTCGGCATCCGTTCCCGTCGCCTCGACCACCCCCCTGCTGGGCACCTTCCCCGTCAGCCGCTGAGCGGGCGGCTGCGGGCGGCGCCGAGTCCTGGTTCAATCCAGTCAGGACAGGTCGTCGTAGGGGAGCACTGTGGACCAGGGGAAGGCCGGCGGGCCGAAGTGGTGGAGCCGCCCGGAGCCGGTGTCACCGGCCCCGCCGGAGGCGCAGGCCCCGCCCCGGTCCGGGCCGTCCGCCGCGCAGCCCTCCGAGCCCGCGCAGGACGCCGTCCCGCGGCACGGCTCCGACCCGTACGACACCCCGCCGTACGGCGAGCCCGGGCCCTGGGCGCCCGCCCCTCCCGTCACCCGTCCGGCGGACACCGCACCGCCCTCTCGGCCTCCCCTGCCGCCCGCGCCGCCGTACACCGCCAACCCGGCCCCGCCGCCGCTCCCGGTCGGCCAGTGGCACCGCTACGACCCCTGGGCGGCCCCCGGGCCGCTGCCCGCCGCCCCCAGGACCTCCCGCCGCCGCGGCCCGCTGGCCGCCGGCCTGGTCGCCCTCACGCTGGTCGCCGGCGGCATCGGCGGCGCCCTGGGCGCGTACGTGGCGCAGAACGACGGATCGGAGCAGGTGACCCTGCCCCAGGTCACCCGGGACGCCGGGAAACGGGCCCCGGACAGCGTCGCGGGCATCGCCGCCAAGGTCCTGCCGGGCGTGGTCTACATCCACGTCAAGAGCGACAGCGGGGAGGGCACCGGCACCGGCTTCGTACTGGACGACGAGGGCCACATCCTCACCAACAACCACGTCGTGGAGACCGTCGCGAAGAGCGGCACCATCTCGGTGACCTTCAACGGCGGCCAGATCCGCTCCGCGAAGATCGTCGGCCGGGACACCGGCTACGACCTGGCGGTCATCAAGGTCAGCGGGGTCAAGGGCCTGCGCCCGGTCGCCCTCGGCAACTCCGACGCGGCGCAGGTGGGCGACCCGGTGGTCGCCATCGGCGCCCCGTACGGCCTGGAGGGCACCGTGACCTCCGGCATCATCAGCGCCACCCAGCGCCCGATCACCGCGGGCGGCGAGACCGAGGGCAGCGACGTCAGCTACGTCGACGCCATCCAGACCGACGCCCCGATCAACCCGGGCAACTCCGGCGGCCCGCTGGTGGACTCCCGGGGCCTGGTCATCGGTATCAACAGCGCCATCCGCTCCGCCGACACCGGCTCGGACCCCTTCGGCAACGGCGGCCAGGGCGGCAGCATCGGCCTGGGCTTCGCCATCCCCGTCAACCAGGCGAAGCGGGTCGCCGAGCAGCTGATCAACAACGGCAAGGCCACCCACCCGGTGATCGGCGTCAGCATCAATCTGCAGTACGAGGGCGACGGCGCCCAGGTGAGCCCCGAGGGCGAGGGCGACGGGGAGTCCATCACCCCCAACGGTCCCGGCGCCAAGGCGGGCATCGAGCCGGGCGACGTCATCACCGCGATCGACGGCAAGCGTGTGCACAGCGGCGAGGAGCTGATCGTGCGCATCCGCAGCCACCGTCCCGGCGACAAGCTGGCCCTCACCCTCAAGCGCGGCGGCAAGCAGCGCAGCGTGCAGCTGGTCCTCGGTTCGGCCACCGGCTGAGGCGGCCACGGGTTTACCCCGGCGCGGCCTACTGTTGACCCCGGGCCACTCCCGTCCACCTGGTTCGGGCAGGTACGGTGAGATGCGCCGGATTCCGTCCGCCGGCCGAGGACCGCGAGGAGCTGCACGGTGTTTTCAGACATAGGCGCGCTGGAGGTCGTCGCGCTCGTGATCCTTGCCGTGCTCGTGTTCGGGCCCGACAAGCTGCCCAAGGTCATCAGGGACGTCACGCAGTTCATCCGCAAGGTGCGTGAGTTCTCCGACAGCGCCAAGGCCGACATCCGCAAGGAGCTGGGCCCGGAGTTCAAGGACTTCGAGTTCGAGGACCTCAACCCGCGCAACTTCGTCCGCAAGCAGCTGCTGGACAACGACGAGCTCGGCCTGAAGGAGATCCGCAACGGATTCGACTTCAAGCAGGAGATGTCGGCGGTCACCGACGCCGTCCACGGGCGGGACAGCGGCTCCAGCGGCGCTTCCGGCTCCTCGGGTACGCCGGACCGGCTGCGCAAGCGGGACGGGCTGGAGCCGGGCGAGGCTCCGCCGTTCGACTCCGACGCCACCTGAACCGGGGCCCCTGCCCCGTTCAGGTCGCGCGAGTGGCTATTCTCCCTTTGTTTGCCCTTATGGAGGAGGCGCCGCGCGTATGGAGACCACAGCCGATCCAGCGGATCGTACGATCGACGGCTATCTCAGCGCCGACTTCGCCTGGTACGGGCTGGACGAGGCCTTCACCGGGCACCGCTGGCTCGCCCCTGTCGGCAGGAGCGCGGACGGCACCGTGGAGCACGGCTCGACGGGCCACGGAGACGAGCCCTCCGTGAAGGTGGAGCCCACACCGGACAACCGGCGCTTCACAGTGGTCGTGACGGTCGCTCAGCGTCCGGTGCGGCGCAGCGCCGACGGAACGGGCGTCCTGGAGGAGACCTCGGTGGCCTCCGCCGCGTGGCTGGCCGGCTCCGGGCTGCTGTCGTGCACCTGGCCCACCCAGATGGAACGCCATCTGCGCGACGACTGGCTGGACCAGCAGACCGCCATCGCGTGGGACCTGGCCGACAACCTCGACGGTGCCGACTGGTCGACGCTCACCCTGCCGGTGGACGGTGAGCCCACGCCCTTCCACTACCGCGAGTCCGAGTACGGCTGGGTGATGGCCGGGTCCGCGCGCGGGGTGCACCTGGGCGCGTTCGGGCGCGGCATGAGCGCCTACGGTCTCGGACTGTCGCGGGTCAAGGACATCCACGCCTACGGGCGCTGACGCGCGGTCGCACACCAGGGGCGCCCTCGCGAGAGGACGCCCCTGACGCGGCGGCGCTGCCGCTCAGAACTTGTTGCGCGGCGTGATGCCCAGGGACATGCCGGCCAGACCGCGCTGGCGCCCGCCGAGCTTGCCTGCGATGTCGCGGAGCGCGGAGCCCGCCGGGGACTGCGGGTCGGTGAGCACGACGGGTCGGCCGTCGTCGCCGCCCTCGCGCAGCCGGACGTCGATCGGGATCTGGCCCAGCACCGGCACGTTGGCGCCGGTCGTGCGGGTCAGGCCTTCCGCGACGCGCTCGCCGCCGCCGCTGCCGAAGACGTCCACCATCTCGCCGCAGTGCGGGCAGGGCAGCCCGGACATGTTCTCGATGACGCCGACGATCTTCTGGTGGGTCTGCACGGCGATGGTGCCCGCGCGCTCGGCGACCTCGGCCGCCGCCTGCTGGGGCGTGGTCACCACGAGGATCTCGGCGTTCGGTACCAGCTGGGCGACCGAGATGGCGATGTCGCCGGTGCCGGGCGGCAGGTCGAGCAGCAGCACGTCCAGGTCGCCCCAGTACACGTCGGCGAGGAACTGCTGCAGCGCGCGGTGGAGCATCGGGCCGCGCCACACCACGGGGGCGTTGCCCGGGGTGAACATGCCGATGGAGATGACCTTCACGCCGTGCGCCGAGGGCGGCATGATCATGTTCTCGACCTGGGTCGGACGGCCGTCCGCGCCCAGCATGCGGGGCACGCTGTGGCCGTAGATGTCGGCGTCGACCACACCGACCTTCAGGCCGTCGGCGGCCATCGAGGCGGCGAGGTTCACCGTCACCGAGGACTTGCCGACGCCGCCCTTGCCGGAGGCCACCGCGTACACGCGGGTGAGCGAGCCCGGCTGTGCGAAGGGGATCTCGCGCTCGGCCTGACCGCCGCGCAGCGAGGAGGCCAGTTCGCGGCGCTGCTCGTCGCTCATCACGTCCAGTTCGACGCTGACGCCGGTGACGCCCGCGACCTTGGCGACCGCCGTGGTCACCAGGCTGGTGATGGTGTCCCGCATCGGGCAGCCCGACACCGTCAGGTACACACCGACCCGCACCGCGCCGCCGTCGGCGATGTCGACGGACTTGACCATGCCCAGGTCGGTGATCGGCTTGTGGATCTCGGGGTCGTTCACCGTCGCGAGGGCGGCGCGCACCGCGTCGAGCGAGACAGCGCCTGCGGGAGTGTCGTCAGCCATGGATCGATGGTACGTCGCGCGTGAACGGCCCATGACCCGCGGTGGTCGGGTTCACACGGCCCCGCGGGCCCTCACTCCGCGTCGGCGCGCGCCTGCTCGTGGATGTCCTTGAGCAGTTCCTGGAGTTCCGAGCGGATCCAGTCGCGGGTGGCGACCTCGCCGAGTCCCAGCCGCAGCGCGGCGATCTCGCGGGTGAGGTACTCGGTGTCGGCGATGCTGCGCTCGTTGGCCTTGCGGTCCTGCTCCAGGTTGACCCGGTCGCGGTCGTCCTGCCGGTTCTGGGCCAGGAGGATCAGCGGGGCGGCGTAGGAGGCCTGCAGCGACAGCATCAGGGTGAGGAAGATGAACGGGTACGGGTCCCAGCGCATGCCGGGGGGCGCGAACGCGTTCCACGCCACCCAGGCGATGATGACCACGGTCATCCAGACGATGAAGCGGCCCGTCCCCAGGAAGCGGGCGATCTTCTCCGACAGCCGTCCGAAGGCCTCGGGGTCGTAGGCGGGCAGCAGGCTGATCCGGCGGACCAGCGGCTGGTCGAGCCGGACCCGGGGGCGCTCGTCACTCATCCCCGGCCACCCCGTGCAGCTCGGTCTCGCGCCAGTCCTCCGGCAGCAGGTGGTCCAGGACGTCGTCGACGGTCACCGCGCCGAGCAGCGAGCCGCCCTCGTCCACCACGGGCACGGCCACCATGTTGTACGTCGCCAGGAAGCTGGTGACGGCCGGCAGCGGGGTGTCGGGGCGCAGCGGCTCCAGGTCGTTGTCGAGCAGGGAGCTCACCAGCGTGAACGGCGGGTCGCGCAGCAGCCGCTGGAAGTGCACGGTGCCCAGGTACTTGCCGGTGGGGGTCTCGTCCGGTGGCCGGCAGACGTACACCTGGGCGGCCAGCGCGGCGGACAGATCAGGATTGCGGACCCGCGCGAGGGCGTCGGCGACGGTGGCGTCCGGGCGCAGCACGATGGGCTCGGTGGTCATCAGACCGCCCGCGGTGCGCTCCTCGTACGACATCAACCGCCGCATGTCGGCGGCCTCGTGGGGTTCCATGAGCCCGAGGAGGCGCTCCTGCACCGGCTCGGGCAGCTCGGCGAGCAGGTCGGCGGCGTCGTCGGGGTCCATCGCCTCCAGGACGTCGGCCGCCCGCTCCTCCTTCAGCTTTCCGAGGATCTCCACCTGGTCGTCGTCGGGCAGCTCCTCCAGGACGTCGGCCAGCCGGTCGTCGTCGAGGGCGGCGGCGACCTCGGCTCGGCGCTTGGCGGACAGGTGGTGCAGCACGCCGGCGAGGTCCGCCGGGCGCAACTGGTCGAAGGTGGCGAGCAGCGCCTCCGCGCCTTGCGCGTGCTCGTCCAGCGAGAAGCCGGTGACCGCCGACCACTCCACGGTCAGGGTCTCTCCCCGCCGCCCGCCGACGCCCCGCCACGCGAGCCCCACGCGCCCCTCGAATTCGCGCCGCAGCCCGCGTCCCCTGCCGCGGCGGACGAAGACCTTGTCGATCTCCCAGTCGCGGCGGGCCGGCAACCGCACCATCGACACGTCCAGCACGGTCACCTCCTCACCGGTGTCGACGAGCGTGACCCGCCGGTCCAGCAGCTCGCCGATGACCAGGGTCTCGGTGGGGCGCTGCTCGAAGCGCTGCATGTTGACCACGCCGGTGGTGATGACCTGGCCGGACTCCACACCGGTCACCCGCGTGATGGGCAGGAAGATCCGGCGCCGGCTCGCCACTTCGACCACCAGGCCGGGCACGCGCGGCGGGCGGCCGCCGACCCGCAGCATCACGATCACGTCCCGGACCCGGCCGACCTGGTCCCCGTTGGGGTCGAAGACCCGCACGCCGGACAGGTGCGAGAGAAAGACCCGGGAGGTTCCGGCTGCCATGCGGTCAGGCTAACGCCGCAGGTCGCACCAGGCGCGCGGGGATGCTCCACGGGGGCTTCGCACCGTGTTCACAGCTGTTCACCCGGCCGGGGGTACGCTTCGGTAGCTTCGGCTCCGCTTCGCCGTTCGAGACGGCGACGACGACCGCAGGAGGAAGAGAACACCGTGATCCCCGGCCGCCGTTCAGCCGCCCTCACGAGCCTCGTGTGCGCACTGGCGCTCACCCTGCTGACGGGATGTGCGGGTGATCCGGACGCGGGGACCAACGGCGTCGGCAAGCTGCCCCCCACCACCATCGAGAAGCGCGCCCGCACCGCGGCGGAGGCCGCCGACACCGTGCGGCTGTCCGGCACGGTGGTCAGCCAGGGCCGCACCTACACCCTCGACATGCGGCTGCGCGGCAACGGCGGCTTCGGCGAGGTCAGCACCAAGGGCAGCACCTTCGAGCTGCTGCGGGTCGGCAAGGACCTGTACCTGAAGGCGGGCGCGGGTTTCTACGGCGACGAGGTCGGCGCCAAGCTCAAGGACAAGTACGTCAAGGTGCCCACCGGCGATCCCGCCTACCGCCAGTTCAGCGGCTTCACGGACAAGGAGGTGCTGCTGGACGGATTCTTCGTGCTGCGCGGCGACCTCGCGCTCGGCGACCACCGCAAGGTCGGCTCCGTCCGCACCGTCGCCGTCACCGCGGACGGCGGCAGCGGCGGCACGATCGACGTCTCCCTGGAGGGCACGCCCTACCCGCTGCGCTACGAACGGGCCGGCGGCGCGGGCACGCTGACCATGGCCGACTGGGGCAAGGACTTCACGCTGCGCGCCCCCGACAAGGACGAGGTCGTCGACTACGGCCGTTCCGTGACGCCGTAGCCGCCCTCACCGGCGGCCGCGCCGCCGGAACAGCAGCTTCGGCAGACCGGCCGGAGCCGGCCGGCGGGTGGTGGCGGCGGTGGGAACCGGGACCGCGGCGCCGCTGTGCTCCGGCATCAGGCCGGGCCGCTCGGTGGGCGCCCCCGCGGGCTCCAGGCGCAGTACGCGGCACTCGCGCGCCCAGCGCCCGGTCATCGTCTCGGCGTCCGGCGCGTTGAGCCGCTTGCCCTTGAGCTCCGCGACGGCGGCGGTCCACGCGTCCTCGTGCGCGGGCAGTTCCGAGACCACGGCCGGGAAGGCGACCAGCCGGCCGCCCTTGTCCTTGCTGCGGAGCGTGACCAGGGCCGTACCGCCGGGGGCGAGTCCGGGCAGCGGTTGCTCGCCGGGGCCGCCGCCGACCACCACGACCGCGCCGTCCACCCAGGCGTGCCACAGCGCCTGACCGTCGACCCACAGCAGCCCGGACTTCTTCGCGGCCTCCTCGATGAGTGCCCGGTCCAGCAGGGGCTGCTCCACGGTTTCCGTCATGCGCCCAGCCTATTGCCTGCCCCTGCGGGGCCGTCGGCCGCACGCATCGTGAGACGACAGGGGCTCGGGCGGGGTACGGGCCTTACGCTGTGGGGGTCGTCGTCCCACCGCCCCGAGGAGAACCCGCGTGTCCGCCGCGCCGCCCACCAGCAGTTCCGGTTCGACGACGGCGGTGGCTGCCCCGGGCGCCGTCCCGCAGGCCAAGGCACCCCTGGACTTCGTCCTGCTGGCGGTGGCCATCGCCGGGGTGTCGCTGTCCGCCCCGCTCATCGCCGCGACGGCCGCGCCCGCGCTGGCCATCGCGTTCTGGCGCAACGCCATGGCGGTGGGTGTGCTCAGCCCGTTCGCGCTGCTGCGGCACCGCGCGGAACTGCGCGGCATGGGCCGGCGGGCCCTGGTGATGTCGCTCGCCGCGGGCGCGGTGCTGGCCCTGCACTTCGGGCTCTGGCTGCCCAGCCTGTCGATGACCTCGGTGGCCTCCTCGACGGCGATGGTCACCACGACGCCCGTCTGGACCACGCTCTTCCTGCGGCTGCGCGGGCAGCGGCAGCCCGCGCTGGTGTGGGCGGGCACCGGCCTCGCCGTTCTCGGCGTGGTCATCCTCACCGGCGTCGACCTGTCGCTGTCGCCCCGCGCCCTGGCCGGGGACGCGCTGGCGCTGGGCGGCGGCATCGCCGCCGCGGGTTACGTACTGCTGGGCGCAGAGGTGCGACGGACCGTCAGCACCACCGCGTACACCTTCGTCTGCTACGCCACCACCGCCGTGGCGCTGCTGGCGGCCTGCCTGCTCTCCGGCTCCGCGCTCGCCGGCTACTCCGGCACCACCTGGCTGAAGCTCGCCGCGCTGACCGTGGCCGCGCAACTGCTCGGGCACAGCATCCTCAACCGCGTGGTGCGCGGCCTCGGCGCCTCGACCACCTCCACGGCGATCCTGCTGGAGACGCCGGGGGCCGCGCTGGTCGCGGCCCTCTGGCTGGGTCAGACCCCGCCCGTGGCGGCCTACCCGGCGCTCCTGGTGATCCTGGCCGGGCTGGCGCTGGTCGTCCTCGCCGACCGCCGCAAGGGCTGAACCGGTCCGGTCTACAGCCAGCCGTTGCGGCGCAGGATGCGGTGGATGGCGAGGCAGATGCCACCGATGGCGACCAGCACCATCGGGTACCCGTAGCGCCAGTGCAGTTCGGGCATGTGCTCGAAGTTCATGCCGTACACGCCGCAGATCATCGTCGGGACGGCGATGATGGCCGCCCATGAGGTGATCTTGCGCATGTCCTCGTTCTGCGCGACCGCCGCCTGGGCGAGGTTGGCCTGGAGGATCGAGTTCAGCAGGTCGTCGAAGCCGACGACCATTTCGTGGACGCGGGCGACGTGGTCGGCGACGTCCCGGAAGTACTTCTGGATCTCCGGGTCCACCACGCGCATCGGCCGCTCGCTGAGCATCTGCATCGGCCGCAGCAGCGGGGAGACCGCGCGCTTGAACTCCAGCACCTCGCGCTTGAGTTGGTAGATGCGCCCGGCGTCGGTGGCACGCGGGGACTTGCCCTGCGCGGAGAAGACGTCGATCTCCACCTCGTCGATGTCGTCCTGGACGGCCTCGCTGACCGCCAGGTAGTCGTCGACGACCTGGTCGGCGATGGCGTGCAGCACCGCAGAGGGGCCCTTGGCCAGCAGCTCGGGGTCGTCCTCGAGACGGTGTCGCAGCGCGCGCAGCGAGCCGTGGCCGCCGTGCCGGACGGTGATGACGAACTGCCGGCCGGTGAAGACCATGACCTCGCCGCTCTCCACCACCTCGCTGGTGGCGGTGAGTTCGGCGTGCTCGACGTAGCGGATGGTCTTGAACACCATGAAGAGCGTGTCGTCGTACCGCTCCAGCTTGGGCCGCTGGTGGGCGTGGACGGCGTCCTCCACGGCCAGCGGGTGCAGCCCGAAGACGTCCGCGATCTCGGAGAACTCGCGCTCCGACGGCTCGTGCAGCCCGATCCACACAAAGCCCTCGTCGCCACCGCCGCTCACCTTCTCCAGCGCCTCGCGCGGAGTGATGTGGTCGCTGCTGCGGCGGCCGTCGCGGTAGACGGCGCAGTCGACGACGGCGCTGGGCACGGTGGCGTTGCGGGAGCGGTCCGGGCCGTAGTCGTACGAAGTGCTGCTCTTGCGCAGGGCGGGACGGACGACTGCGCGGAGGTCGCGGATCATCGACATGGCAAGCTCCTTCACGGACTGGCCGGACTGAAATGCGGATCAGGGCAGGGTGATCACCGTTGATCACTGCGCAGTTCAGCGAGCTCTTCCGGAGGCGGCGGGCGGCCCGGGCAGACCAGGGTGCGGGCAGGGCGGCGACAAGGCACGCGGGTGCTCGCGGAGTGTTCCGAAAATCCTCTGGAGTTCCGTGAAATTTCTTGGTTTCACGGCCGGGTGGCCGGGTACGGAACGCTGGGGATCAGGAGAGATGCCGGGCGGAAGAGCTGCCGGTACTGCACGGTCGACTAGGATCCATTGCAGCCCCACCTCCTCCGGCCTGTCCCCGCTGGGGGAATACGAGCACGCCTCTACCGGCGTGGCCGACGGCTCACCATACCAGGAGCCCAAAGCGTCACAGCGCTCCTTTGCCCATTTCATACGCGCTTATGCTCGGCTCATGGTCGATGTACTGGGGCTGGTCGAGGCGCGTCTGCGCATGTCCTTCGGGGAGCCGGACGCGCGCGCGGCGATCACCTTCCTCGGGACCGAGCGCATCGAGGTGCTGCGGTTCCGCGACGTCCGCGATCCCCACGACGGGGAGGACGGGAAGGACGGGGCACTGGTGCGCTACGTGACGCTCGGCATGTCCCGTGCGCCCATGAACGACCCGGCCGGAAGCTCGGCCGGCGCCGCCCCCTCGACCTTCGCCGCGCCCCTGTCGGTCTCCGTCGCCGACCCCGTGCGCGGACCGCGGGCCGAACTCGTGCTCACCCTGCGCGCCGGGAGCGGCGCCGACATCGACCAGGTGCTGCGCCCGCTCGCCGTGCTGGCCGCCTCGCCCCAGGTCGAGGGGGTGGTCGTGGCGCCCGGCAACTCCCTGGACGTCGGCGAACCCCTGTGGCCCGGCGCCGCGTTCTCCGCCGTCCTGGTCGCCGAGCCCGGCGGCCTGGTCGAGGACCTCGTCCTCGATCCGCCCATGGACCCGGTCCGCTTCTTCCCACTGCTGCCCATGACGGCCAACGAGGCCGCCTGGAAGCGCGTGCGGGGCGCCGGGCCGCTGCAGGAACGGTGGTTGCGGGCCGGGACCGACCTGCGCGACCCGCTGCGCGCTTCGGTACCGCTGTCCGACTGACGGCCGTGCCGCGCCGGTGCGTTGTACCGCCGGGTCGTGCCCGCGGCGCCACGCTGCCGGACCCGGACGGGTGATCGTCCTTGACGCGGGCACGCCGTGGTAGGACCGTGGGGCGGTATGAGGGGCGAACCCAGTTGCCCGAAGTGCGGTGGCCGGGTCCGCGCGCCCGGCCTCTTCGCCGACTCCTGGCACTGCGACGAGCACGGCGCCGTGTACCCGCTGCAGCCCGTCGTACCACCCAGTGTCGAGGCGCTCGGCGTCGTCGTCAGCCGGGCCCGGGTCCCGGTCTGGATGCCCTGGCCGCTGCCGGTCGGCTGGCTGTTCAGCGGTGTCGCGTCGGCGGGCGACGACCGCAGCGGCGGCCGGGCGACCGCGGTCGCCTGCTCCGGCCCCGGTCCGCTCGGCGGGCCGGGGGAGATGGTGCTGGTCGCGGAGGAACTGGGCGTCGGTCTCGGCGCGCGGTTCGCGGGCATCGCGGGGCCCGATCCCGGCCCGCAGATGTGCATCGGCAAGCCGCCGGCCGCGAAGGTGGTCGCCGCGGGGCGGCCCACCCCCCTGTGGCACGTGACGGGCACCCCGCTGGACCGGGCCGTGTTCGCCGGGGAATCCTTCGGCCTGTGGCTGTGGGCGATCGTCTGGCCCGAGGAGTCCGGGCTGCTCATCTACGACGAGCTGATACTGACCGATCTGCGCGAGGCCGGTGCCGAGATCGACCTCGTTCCGTGCGGGGCGCTCTCCCCCCGCCTGCTCTCCTGAGATTCCGAGGCTCGCCGGGCAGTTATCCTGGTAATCGCAAGACCGCCGCCTCCTGGTGGTCGGCGCCGAGTACCGAGAGCCTTGGAGTGACGTTCGTGCGCATCGATCTGCACACCCACTCCACCGCGTCCGACGGCACGGACACCCCGGCCGGGCTGGTCCGTGCCGCGGCCGCCGCGGGGCTCGACGTGGTCGCCCTCACCGATCACGACACGGTGGGCGGATACGCCGAGGCCGGGAAGGCGCTCGACGAACTGCACGCCTCCGGTGACAGCGGCCTGACCCTGGTGACCGGCGCCGAGCTGTCCTGCCGGCACGACGGCGTGAGCATGCACATGCTCGCCTACCTCTTCGACCCGCTGGAGCCGGAGCTGTACCGCGAGCGCGAGCTCGTGCGCGACGACCGGACCCCCCGCGCGCAGGCCATGGTGGCCAAACTCCGTGAGTACGGCGTGCCGGTGACGTGGGAACAGGTGGCCCGCATCGCGGGTGACGGCGCCGTGGGGCGCCCGCACATCGCGCAGGCGCTGATCGACGCGGGCCTGGTGGACAGCATCTCCGAGGCGTTCACCCCCGAGTGGATCGGCCCCGGCGGCCGCGCCTACGCGCAGAAGCACGAACTGGACCCCTTCGCGGCGATCCGCCTGGTCAAGAACGCCGGCGGGGTCGTCGTCTTCGCCCACCCCGCCGCCGTCAAACGCGGGGCGGTCGTCCCGGAGAGCATGATCCAGGAGCTGGCCGCGGCCGGGCTGGACGGCATCGAGGTCGACCACATGGACCACGACGAGTCCACCCGCGCGCGGCTGCGCCACCTCGCCGCCGAGCTCGGACTGCTGGCCACCGGTTCCAGCGACTACCACGGCACGCGCAAGACCTGCCGGCTCGGCGAGCACACCACCGACCCCGACGTCTACCGCGAGATCGTCCGCCGGGCGACCGGCGCGGCTCCGCTCACCCCTTCCGCACACCGCTAGGCCCATGGATCTCTTCTCCCTGACCCTGTTCGGGTCCGTGTTCGTCACGCTCTTCGTGATCATGGACCCGCCCGGCATCACGCCGATCTTCCTCGCCCTCACCTCCGGCCGCGCGGGCAAGGTCCAGCGCCGCATGGCCTGGCAGGCCGCCTCGGTCGCGCTGGGCGTCGTCACCGTCTTCGGGATCTGCGGCCAGCAGATCCTGGACTACCTGCACGTCTCGGTGCCGGCCCTGATGATCGCCGGCGGGCTGCTCCTGCTGCTCATCGCGCTCGACCTGCTCACCGGCAAGGCGGACGAGCCGACCCAGACCAAGGACGTCAACGTCGCGCTGGTGCCGCTGGGCATGCCGCTGCTCGCCGGGCCGGGCGCGATCGTGACGGTGATCCTCGCGGTGCAGCGCGCACACGGCTTCGGGGAACAGGTGTCGGTGTGGCTCGCGATCGCCGCCATGCACGTCGTGCTCTGGCTGACGATGCGTTACTCATTGGTGATCATCCGTCTGATCAAGGACGGCGGCGTGGTGCTGGTCACGCGGCTGTCCGGGATGCTGCTCTCCGCGATCGCGGTGCAGCAGATCGCCAACGGCGTCTTCGGCTTCATCCGCGGCGAGGGCTGACGGTCCGTCTCCCGCCGTGCGGGCACGACGAGGGCCCCGCAGCCGCAGCGTACGGGGCCCTTCCGCGGTGTCCGTCAGGCCAGCTCGACCGGGCGGATGTAGATGCGCTGGCCGATCGCGGCGGCCTGCTGAACGATCTGATCGACGGAGGCGGCGTCCACGACCGTGCAGTCGACGGCGCGACCGTCCTGGTCGTTGAGGCGCATGATCTCGAAGCGCATGGTCTTCATGGCTTCTCCCTTCGTCCGGGCACTCCTCCATTGGAGTACGGGGCTGCTTCGCAGCCGTTACCTGCGTGGGTCATTCATGTATCCACAACTGTTGCCGGAGCGAAAACCTTCCCTGTCCTAAGGAAAATCTTCCGGCCGCCTTCTACCCGTCGGTAACAACGACCCTCGGTGGCCTGGGTTCCGGTTGTGTGTGCGGACCGGGGCGCCGGACAATGTGAGTTCTATGGAAGACGAAGCCCTTTCCGCCATCGCCGCCGGCATCGAGCGCACCAACGAGCTCCTGCAGCGGGTCCTCGCCGAGGTCGCCACGACCCCGGCGACCCACGCTGTGTTCGTGGACGCCGGGTACGTGTACGCCGCCGCCGGCCGCCTCGTCGCGGGCACCGAGGACCGCAGGGCTTTCGAACTCGACGCCGAGGGGATCATCGAGGCCTTCATCGACCGGGCCCGGAAACTGTTCCCGGACAGCCGGCTGCTGCGGGTCTACTGGTACGACGGGGCCCGCCGCCGCATCCACAGCGCCGAGCAGGAACGCATCGCCGAGCTGCCCGACGTCAAGGTGCGGCTGGGCAACCTCAACGCCAGCCGGCAGCAGAAGGGCGTCGACTCGCTGATCCGCAGCGACCTGGAGTCGCTGGCCCGGCACCGGGCGATCTCCGATGCCGTGCTGATCGGCGGCGACGAGGACCTGGTCTCGGCGGTCGAGGCCGCCCAGGGCTACGGCGCCCGCGTCCACCTGTGGGGCATCGAGGCCGCCGACGGGCGCAACCAGGCCGACCCCCTGCTGTGGGAGGTGGACAGCCTGCGCACGCTCGACCTGGACTTCTGCAAGCCGTACATCACCCGGCGCACCGCGCCCATCTACGGCGACGCGCCCATCCCCACCGGCCCCATCCCCACCCGCGAGGACGTGCACTTCGTGGGTGCCCGAGTCGCCTCGCAGTGGCTGGCGACCCGCGGCCGGGACTCCCTGGCCGAGCTGCTGCCCGGGCACCCCTACCTGCCGCCCGCCTACGACCAGGAACTGCTCGTCGAGGCGGAGGGCATGCTCAACATCTCCCTGCGCGGCCACGCCGATCTGCGACGCGTGCTGCGCGACGGGTTCTGGGAGCACCTGCAGGCCAGGCTCTGAGCCCCGTCGTCACCGTCCGCGGGGTCCCGCGGGCTCCCCGTTCCAGAAGCCGACGAGTGCCGCGGCCGTCTCCGCCGGCCGCTCCGTGTTGGGCGAGTGCTCCGCGCCCTCGACGACCACGCGCCGGGCGCCCAGCCGGACCGCCATCTCGTCCATCCACGGTACCGGCCACGCGTGGTCGACCGCGCCGGACAGCACCAGGGTGCGCAGGCCCACCGCCGCGAGTTCCGCCACCCGGTCCGGCTCCGCGATCAGCTGCCTGCCGGTCGCCGTCAGCTGCTCCGGCACGGTCCGCAGCCACCGCTGGTGCAGGAACTCCTCGATCTCGCCGGAGGCGTTCGCCGTGCCTTCGAGATCCTCGGCGTCCAGCTCGCGCATCCGCCGCCACACGCTCTCCATGTCCATCGCGGACAGCGCCTCCAGCAGCAGCTTGGTCCGTGCCTGCTGGGCCGACTCGATCGCCGCCGGGCCGGAACTCATCAGGGTCAGGGACGCCCACGGCAGGGCGTTCCCCGCGGCAGCGGCCGTGATCGCCGCGGCGCGCACCACCAGGCCGCCCATCGAGTGCCCCAGCAGGTGGACCGGGCCGGTGTCCGGGCCCAGCGCGGCGGTCTGCGCGAGGACGTCGGCGGCCAGCTCGTCCTGCGCGTACGCCGCCTCGTCACGCGGCCCCACCGACTCGTTCTGGCCCCGGCCGTCCACGGCGACGGCGCGGAAGCCCGCCGCGGTCAACGGGGCCAGCAGCGCGAGGAAGTCCTCCTTGCTGCCGGTGAAGCCGGGCACCAGCAGGCCCGTGCCGCGATGCGGGGTCCCCGCCGGCGGGACGGACTCCAGGACGGCGAAGCGACCGCGCTCGGTGGACAGCGGATGCGCGGTGACGTTCTCGGGCAGCGTCAGAAACGGCGGTCGGCTCATGCGCCGAGGCTATCCGCGGCGGGTTTCCGTCGTGCGACGAGTCCGCCACGACCGTGGCGCGCGACGGCGAACGGCCGGGCACCGCGGAGGGTGCCCGGCCGTTCGCCGTCGATCTCGTCCCGGCAGCGCCGGGTGGGGTGCGTCAGCCCGCCGTCTCGGCGTCCGCGGGCTTGGCCGTGCGGGTACGGCGCCGGCGGCGCGGGGCCCTGGCCTCGCCGCCCTCGGTCTCGGCGGGGGTCGCGCCGGCCGCCGCCTCGGCGGTCTGCGCGGGAGCCTCGGCCGTGGCACCGGCACCGGCAC